>NZ_JBHZPE010000103.1:0-6413 GCF_042787985.1 Peribacillus sp. YIM B13481 | reverse complement strand
TTCCATGTCTTAAATAGAATTTCAATCTGCCAACGTAACGAATACAGTTCATGAATATGTTCCGTTGGAACGTCTTCAAAAGAAAGATTTGTAATATAGGTGGGTATCTATGATAGGCTTCTTTGTCTGATGAAACCTTAGCTTCAGCCTTTCAAGACAAATCGTACCCACAGAGGCTCCAAGTCAAGTCCTTAACCACTTATCTATGCTTTCATGTAAACAAAGATAAAAGTTGCATTCTACCAGTATTTTTAGGATGATACTGTATATAATGGCAGTTTAGTTTAAGTGAAATATTCACATTTTTTACGTTTTGTAATTTTGAAATTTAATTTATTCCATTGATCAGTACATGGTGAGGATGTAAAAACGGGAATCCTATTATTTTTTGGGGATTCCCTGTTTTTGATTTTCTTATTAGTTTGTTAACTGCCCCCATTAGCAGGGTTATATAATTTGTTACTTTTTATTAAGAACCATACCTGATAGTTCTTGTTATACCTGTACGTTTGACAGCTCTTTTTGAAAGTGAACGCTTTTTAAGATAGGTAAAAAGATTTCCAAGACATAAACTGATAAACAAATAGATTAGTCCACCAAATATTGCGTAGATGATTGTTCCTGCTGTTGCTGTCAAGAAACCCATTATTACTTGATCTTTATCCTTAGCTGGTGATGTAGGTGGATCTGTAAGCATAAAAAACCCAAAGAAGAGAGTAGTATTTATAAATGGTGGCCTAAGTGCATTAACTGCATCTCCAATATTGAAATGCCCCATTAGAGCCAATAGTACAAAAGAAGTCCCTAAAAATGTAAAAACCTGAGGGAACTTATGAATTCTGTTCGTAATGATGTATCCTCCCACTAAAAGAAAGATAATTATCCATACTGAAAGGTCTCCAAATGCCCCCCACCAGCTTTGTCCCGTTTTAAAAAAAAGAGCAGATAAAAGTAAACCAAATGCTGCAGGATTAAAAATTGGTTTTTTCATATAAACAAGTAGATGCTTTGATAAAATTGCAAGTATAGCGGTAGCTGTAATTATACCTATAGAGGTCGTGGAACTTAAAATAAGGCCAATAATTAAACCTGTAATAACTGCACCGTCTGGCATTGTCCATTTTCTTTTTTTGAGAATATTAAAGATAATGTCAGCGATGACAGCAGTTATAACTGCTACCATGGTATTTTTTATTCCCAATATATTTATATAGCCGATTGATGCAATAAGAAGATACGCCAACAAGGTAATCGTAACATATCCCTTAGGTGTTTTAAGCCATTTCTTCATTGTCATTACTATCTCCTCCAACATGAACAATCTGTAATTCAGAAGTGATAAAAAGTCCCCTTAAATTAACATCTTCAATTAATTTCTTCCCGTTTTCATTTCCTAACAAAAAGGCTGCAGTCGAAATAGCATCTGCCATCATCGCAAAAGGAGCAATAACAGTTGAACTCACCCAATCATTGGGTGACTCCTTTGTTTGAGGATTAATGATATGATGCATACTGGGAAGTTTTGCATTCTTGCGCTCGTAACTACCTGAAGTACATACTGCTTGATTTGAAATTTCTATTACAGAAATAATCTCATCTTTTTTTTCAGGATGTTGAATGCCAATCTTCCATGATTCTCCCTTTTGATCAAATCCGCCTGCAAATAGGTCTCCACCTGCGTTGACAACAAATCCTTTAAATTCTTTTAGTTCATTTGTTGCCAAATCGATGGCAAAACCTTTTGCGACCGCTCCTAAATCTATCACTAGGGGCTTGTTTAAAAACAATGTCTGGGATTTTTCGTCTAAAACAATATCTCGATACGTTACGGATTCTGCAGAAGGATTTTGAATAAAGTAACCTGTTAAATAATGACGATTAAATCCTTGCTCCTCCATGATTTTCCCAATTGTAGGATCAAATTCACCGTCCGTTAATTTAGCCATTTCTAAAGCAAATCTCAAGGGCTCAAATAAAAACGGACTTATTTGAACTGGTTTTCCAATCACCTTGGTAACGTTCATTAATTCACTGTCAGGGCTAAAACGGCTGCACGCCTGTTCCACTTTTCGAAACATGTCAAAAGCACGGTTGATCTTTGCTTCAGCCAATTCCTCAGATGTACCTTCCCCAATAACTACTTGGATATCTACGACTGTATCCATATATAATTTAGTTTTTCTCATTTTTACCCCTTAGGAATTTTGTGCCTTATTGAGAGCATCCTGGACAGCATCTGTAAACGCTTGAGAACTGTAGGTTGCCCCTGAAACAAAATCTACATTAACACTTTGCCGTTTGATAACCTCACCCGGTAGCCCATCTAAATCACTTTCAGAATAGTGCATCCCCCAATTTATAATTTGTGCATCTGTAATTTTGTCCTTATTTAAGGTTACTGCAACTTCTATTTCCCCGCGCCGATTCATTCCTGTACCTTTAAAAGTTCCATCTTTATATTTTTGTCTAGGCTGAACATTTTGTATTTTTGAAGAAGTAACGCTACTTTTATTTCCATTTACTTCGTTAGCTTTGTCTATAACCAAGCTTGAGGGCTGTACTTTGTTTTGCATACTAATTTGTGTGTGGGTTGCCGAATTCATTTTGATTGCTTGTGCTTCTGTTGAAAAATAACCAGTTGCATAAGCAGCAGCTACAGCTGTGGAACAAAGAAGTACCCATTTTTTATTCTTTTTAGACATTTTAGTATCCTTCCTATCTCTTTTGGTTTAGCTTCTAATTAATCGTTAACACCACAAAGTATATTTAATCACTTTTAAAATTCCTTTAAAAACGTAATAGAAAATATAGATATCCTTTCTAAATCATTTAAAAATTTTAAAAAAACACCTTTAAGTGAGTTTAGATGATTGATTCTTAAAGGGAAGTTTTATAATAAACTGACTCCCTTTGTGGAACCTACTTTCTGCAGAAATTTGCCCTCCATGAGCCTCAACAATCCATTTGGCAATAGACAAACCAAGTCCTGTTCCTCCTGTTGCCTTTGTTCTTGCCTTATCACTTCGATAAAAACGATCAAATATGAATGGTAAATCTTTATCTGGTATTCCTGTCCCGGTATCTTCAATGTTTATTCTTAAACTGCTACCTTCTTTTTTGGAAAAAATGGTTATTTTACCGTTTAGGTCCGAGTATTTTAGCGCATTATCCAGCAAGATGACTAAAAGCTGATGAATTCTATCTTTATCTCCAAAGTAAATTATATTTTTTTCTATCTCATCCTCTATTTTGATATCCTTCATATCAGCAATTGGTTCAAACTGTTCCACTATATGTCTAAGCAGTTCATCCATTGAAAATAATTCCTGATTAATAAGCTGTTCATTTGAGTCACTCCTTGCTAAGGTCAATAGATCCTGTACTAATTTACTCAGGCGTTTTACTTCAGTCAGACTTTTATATATTGTCGCACATTCCTCCTCAATTGTATTAGTTGGGTGACGAAAGAGGAGTTCCAAATGAGTTTGAATAACCGAAAGTGGTGTTCGTAATTCATGGGAAGCATCACTAACAAACTGTGTTTGTTTTTCCCAAGACCTTTGAATTGGCACTAATGCTCTATTTGACAAAAATAAACCAACAAAAAAAGAGATCAGCAAACCTATGAAACAGCCAAATCCAATTAATAGCAGCAGTTGTTTTATAACATTCACCTCAGGATCAATGTTATAAACTAGTTGGATGGTTGCAGCAGATGGAAAGCTTTTAAGTTCATCCCTCTTTTTAACATGAGTCAGAATTCTATAGGAATGTCCGCTTATGGTTTGGATGCGCATTTTTTTGTCATTCCTATTTGGTTTAAAAGAGGATATTTCTTTTTTGTAAAAGGCGTTTTTTGGGTTACTTAAAAGGAGATTCCCTTTTTTATCCCAAAATAAATAGGAAACCTTCCGTTCTGATTCCCTTTCATTTTTTTCATCAGGTAAATCATCAATTGATTTTTGGATCAGATAGGTTTCCTTATTTCGCAAATTATCATCAACTGAGGCAAGAGAAACTTTTTGCATATATAAATAGAGACTAATACCCAAAATACTCAAGACACAAAAGAAAACAAGAGTAAAAAGTAATGCCAACTGGATTTTAGTTTTACGAAACATCCTGTTCACCCACTTTTAGCATGAACCCGATTCCTCGTACGGTTACAATCCAGTGGTCCAAATGGAAGGGGGTAAGCTTTTTTCTAAGATGATGAACATACACATCCACAACATTTAATCCTGCTTCTGAACTAAAGCCCCAGATTCGGTTAAAAATTTGATCACGTAACAGGATTTGTTCCTTGTTTAGAATGAAGAATTCCAGCAACTGATATTCCTTTACAGTTAAATTTAATTTCTTCCCATTTACAAATCCGTCATGCTCAATAATTTTTATAGGTCCGTATCCTAGTTCTTCTGCCTGTTCCCCTTTTCCCCGCAAAAGCACACGTATTCGAGCTAATAATTCAGGACCAGCAAAGGGCTTAATTAAATAATCATCTGCACCTAAATCTAATCCCATCACCCTGTCCTTTATACTATCCTTTGCTGTCAGAAGTAAAATAGGAGTTCTCACTGATTCTTTTCTTAATGTTTTTACAATCGAAAAGCCGTCCACTTCAGGAAGCATAATATCGAGTATGATCACATCATAAATGCCTTTTTTTGCAAGCTCAAGTCCATCATAACCATTTAGGGCAATGTCTACATCATAATTTTCTTCTTCTAATATTTTTGAAATTCCCTCAGTTAATGATTTCTCATCATCAACAATTAATATTTTCATGTCTTCCTCCGGTACTGCATTAAATTTTGACTTTTATATTTTAACCTTAGTTTTTTAAAGAATTATTAAAAAGCATTTTGTATATCAGCGTTCCTTATTAACTATACTGATCCTTTAGTCATAATGAACGAAACAGCTCCTATTGCTTAACGTAGGTTGCACTTGGTCATAATGTTACTACCAAAAAAATCCAAGTGTAGAGCTACACACGAAAAGGAGCCGAATATTATGAAGGATGTACAAAAATTTGTTGGTTTAGACGTATCTAAAGTCAATTGCTGTTTTATTCGGTTCGCCTGCCCGTTGAAGAAAGTCATGATTCTCTTGCTTTTTATAGTTTAATTAAAACTACACTTAATGCTTTTTTAATATTTTTTTTAGATACACTTAATTTTTTTTGTGTAAATATATATATTTTTAAGTTTTTGGAGTTAGTATAGTTTCATGGACACATTTTAGTTAAGTCCTTACAATGATTTTTGAGAGGATGTGGATTGTCAACACTAAATCAAACAACTTTTTTAAGGGATAATTTTTTATATTCTAGAGGACTTAAGTAGCCAAGAGTTCCATGAATTCTTAGCTTATTAAACCAGTTCACATAGTCTCCAAATTCGAGTGTAAGCTGATCTAAGCTTGCGAATGTTGTTTGATTGGGAACTCAGTCTTAATGATTTTAAAGGTCGCTTCCGCGACAGCGTTATCATAAGGGCAACCTTTCATACTTAGTGAACGACCAATCTCAAATATGGTTAACGTTTCGTCAATCAGCTTGTTTTTAAATTCATTCCCTCGATCTGTGTGGAAGAGCTGAATATCACGGAGGTTCCCTTTGATCGATGCAAACGCTCTAGCTACAAGCTTGGCGTCCTTGTTAGGTCCTGTGCTAAATCCAATGATTTCACGATTAAAGAGATCGACAAAGACACATATGTAATGCCATTTATGTTTGACTTTGACATATGTTAAATCGCTGACCACTACTTTTTTCTCTTCTTCTTGTAGGAATTCCCGATTAAATTCGTTAGCCTGGACTGATTCGTTATTTGAAGTCTTTTGCGGTTTGTACTGAGCGACTGTATATGAGGAAACAAGCCCCTGTTCTTTCATGATCCGGCCAATTCGCCTTCTGGAGACCGTAAAGCCTCTTTTCTTTAATTCAACCTTAATCTTACGTGTTCCGTACGCCTTACGGTTTTTATCAAAAATATCTAAAATGGCGTTTGTGACATCGTCTTCTGAGATTCGTTCTTTTGCTTCGTAATAATAGGTACTCCGTGAAAGCTCTAGGACGCCACACATTGCTGATACCGAGTATTTATCTTTGTTCCGTTTAATGACATTTACTTTCGTCCTAGTATCAGCGCGGCTTGCTTTAGAATATCATTCTCCATCTGTAACTTCTTCAGTTCTTTTCGTAGTTTAATAAGTTCTTGTTCCTCAGGTGAACGGTTATCTTTTTCTTTAAAAGAACCTGTGTTTTAACTCTGTTGTATCCACCGGTCTAAAGAAGAAGGAGTAAGTTCATATTCTTCAATAAGAGCCTTACGGTTTTTCCCATTTTGGTAGAGTTGAATGATCTGTTGTTTAAATTCGGAAGTGAACGTACGGCGTTCTCGCTTGGT
>NZ_JBHZPE010000102.1:0-6511 GCF_042787985.1 Peribacillus sp. YIM B13481 | reverse complement strand
GTCTCGCACTTCCGCTCCAATCAACCTTAAATAGTTTCGTTTTAAAAACAACAATCTTTACGAAAAGAGCCTAAAAAATAAACAAAGGGGATAGATCACCTATCACCCTATTACACCATTGTTGTATCATTATTTAAACGCTAATCGATTAACGAAACTGCGGAATTAGTCCAAATCTTCAAATCCATATTTTTTAAAAACCTTGTCAGAATCTACACTTTGAAGATAGTCGTAAAATAGCTGTGCTTCCTTTCGGTGTGAACTATTATTGATCATTCCTACCGGATAAATGATCGGATCGTGTAAATCTTCCTTGGCTGTTGCAACGATATCAACTTTTGATGAGTTCATGGCATCCGTCTTATAAACGAGCCCAGCGTCCACGTTCCCTGTTTCCACATATGTAAGCACTTGCCGGACATCCTTGGCATATATCAATCTATCTTCAACCTCTTTCCAGAGATTCATGTTTTCCAATGTCTGTTTCGCATACTGACCTGCCGGTACAGACTCTGGCGTACCGATCGAAATTTTAGTAGCATTTTTTAGGTCTTCCAAGGATTCCATTTTCTTATCGGAATCCTTTGGCACCACCAGCACCAGTTTATTGCCGACTAAATCGATCCCGTTTTTTTCTTCTATAAGATCTTCATCTACTAATTTATCAAATTTATCTTCAGCAGCTGAGAAAAACAGGTCCACAGGTGCGCCTTGGGAAATTTGCTGCTGAAGAGCTCCGGAGGCTCCAAAGTTATAATTAACTTTCACATTTACATTCTCTTTTTCAAATGAATCTTTTATATCATTTAAAGCATCTTGCAAACTTACAGCTGCGGAAACCGTCAATTCCACTTGCTCCGCCTTCATTTCTGTGTTTTCCGCTTCATCATTTGAACACCCTGTCCCCACTGTCACAAGCAGCATAATCGAAAAAATCATAAAGTATATTTTTTTCAAAATCGCTCTTCCTTTCTAACCAGTTATAACTAGTTATATCTAATTATAACTAGTTAATCTAACATTTCCTATTTATCCATGAATTTACTTCCCAAAGGGCACTAAGATACAATAAGGACGGAGGGATGCACATGTCGCAGGAGCTATCCTATACAATCGAAGAAGTGGCACAGCTTTTAAAAGTATCTAAATTGACGATATATGATCTTGTTAAAAAAGGGAAACTGCCTGTATTCCGAGTGGGCAGGCAAATGAGAATGGATGCAAAGGATTTAGAGAAATATATCACTGACAGTAAGTCCCTTACATCCCCGGGTCCTATCGCCGAGCCCCATCGGAACGAAGAGAAGGGCACACCAACCCTTGTCATCAGCGGGCAGGACATGGTTTTGGATATACTGGGGCAGTACATCGAGAAGGATTCCGGCCATAAAACATTACGATCGAACACAGGAAGTTTAAGCGGGCTTATATCCATGTACAATGGCGATTCCGACATCGTGAGTATGCACATGTTTGATGGAGATACGGGTGAGTATAATCTTCCATATATAAAAAAGATCTTGGTTGGCTATCCTTATATTTTATTTAATCTCGTTTCAAGGAATGCTGGTTTATATGTTAAAAAAGGGAATCCTTTCAATCTCACCACCTGGAATGATTTAAACAAGGATCACTTGACCATCATCAATAGGGAAAGAGGATCTGGTGCAAGAATCCTTCTTGATGAGCAGCTAAGGATCCATAAGATTCCGCCTAAAAGCCTTAAGGGGTATGAAAATGAGGAAACCAACCATTTAAGTGTCGCATCAGCTGTTTCATCAGGTATTGCGGATGTCGGCGTTGGAATTGAAAAAGCGGCAAAAATAGTCGGAGTCGACTTCATTCCATTGATAACGGAACGTTATGACCTTGTTCTATTAAAAACCCCGAAAAACGAGCATATCATAAAAATCGTCAAAAGAATTTTATCCTCGAATCCATTTCAAGCGGAAATCGATGCTTTAGGTGATTATGATATTTCCAGGACAGGCTCGATCATTCACGAGACATTTTAAAAAGGAAGGCTACTGTAACAGCAGCCTTCCTTTTTACTTTTCTTTTTTTTCATATTTCCTAAAGAGCACATTCTTCGATTTCAAACCCCAGGTCTTCGATGATTCCCCAATCCGCCGTTGGTTCTTGACCAGCTGTCGTTAAATAATCTCCGACGAAGATGGAATTGGCTGCATAAAGTGCCATTGGCTGCATGGAACGGAGATTGACCTCACGACCGCCGGCCAGACGGATTTCTTTGCTCGGGTTGACGAATCTCATCATCGAAATCAGTTTCAGGCATTTAGTGGGGGTCAACTCGGAAGTTCCCTCAAGAGGCGTTCCGTCAATTGCATTGAGAAAATTACAAGGAATGGAATCCGCATCAAGGCTGCGTAAGGATAGAGCGATTTCCACTGCTTCCGCAGCAGATTCACCCATACCGAAAATGGCACCTGAACATGGGGACATTCCCGCATCTTTCACAGTTTCGACTGTATCTACCCGGTCCTCATATGTATGTGTTGATGTAATATTGCTGTAGTTTTCCTGTGATGTATTTAAGTTGTGGTTATAGCGATGAACGCCCGCTTCTGCTAGTTTGCCGGCATGTTCCTCATTCAGGAAACCTAAACAGCAGCAGATTTTAAGATCCGTCGTTTCACGGATTTCTTTTACCGCTTCAATGACATGATCAATTTCCCTGTTGGTCGGACGACGGCCAGAAGCAACGATGCAATATGTACCCGCTTTACGACGGATTGATTCTTGCGCTCCCTCGACAATCTTTTCTTTAGTCAGCCATGCATATTTATCGATCGGGGCTTCCGACACGATCGACTGCGAGCAGTAGCCACAATCTTCGGGACATAATCCTGATTTCGTATTGATGATCATATTCAATTTGACCTTTTTTCCATAATGATGCTTGCGTATGAGATATGCTGCATTCAAAATTTCCAAAACTTCGCCATCTGGGGCTTGTACGATTGCTAATGCCTCTTCGGCCGTAACTTTATATCCTTTAATCACGCTCTCCGCTAACATCTTCCAATCCCTTACTAATGTTTCCAAATCCAATCCCTCTTTTCTTTTAATGTTGTCAATTCCTTTCCATGAATCTGCCGCGATTAATTAAGAAGAACTCGCGAAGTTCCAATCGATACGAATGCTGGTGCCTAGACCCCGTGCTTATGTACTTCCTTGGAAAGGAGCTTGGCCAGGGCAAGAATCGATGCTTCCCTCCCGACACCTGCAGATAAAGTGAAAGCTAACGCTCCGACTCTAAAGAGATCGTCTACAAAGACCTGCTTCCTGCGATTTATCCCACCTTCTGCTGCTACCGCTTTTTTAGGGTGTCCCCATTTCGATATCAATCTTTCCCTTCAAACCAAAATGTTCGGAAGTTCCCCACCAGTCACATTTGCATCACAGACCATAATGCTTTGCATTTAGAATGGCAGAAAATGACTGGTAACGGAGCATTAAGTGAAATAAATGGGCAATAACCAGCCCTCAATCCACTTAATATGTTAACTAAAATAATTTATAGTTAACATATGGATGAATAATACCATACAAACAAAATATTATTCAATGGCTATTTTTCAATATTTTCCTAGTTTGTCCTTGAAAAACTGAGAAGGCATGCACTTTATATGTTAACCTAAATATTAATTAGTTGACATATAAAATAGAAATCAGGCAAACTAATAGTGGGCAATTTGCCTGCCATTTCTAAAAAAGGTGGTGAAAACCTTGAAAGCAAGAACGATTTCTTATGTGGCCCTTTTTACTGCGTTAACCGCAATTGGCGCCTTTATTAAAATACCTATCCCTTATATACCATTCACACTGCAAATTCTGGCAGTCTATTTGGCAGGCGCATTGCTGGGGCCCCGTCTTGGGTTGCTCAGTCAGTTATGCTACGTCTTGATCGGACTTATCGGGTTGCCAGTGTTTGCTGAAGGCGGGGGAATCGGCTATATATTCAAACCCACTTTCGGCTATTTGCTCGGATATATTCTGGGAGCCTATGTAAACGGGTGGCTGATCAACCGGTTTTCCCTCTCCACGATTCGTTCCATATTCCTTGCTAACGCTGCCTCTTTGCTGACCGTTTACTTCTTCGGCTGCATATGGCTGTATGGTGCAATGAAGTGGATTGTGGAAACGCCGCTTTCAATCAACCAAACGATTCTTTACGGCTTCTTATTACCGGTACCCGGTGATTTACTGCTGTGCATTCTATGTGCTGTCATCATTCAACAAGTACGTCCGCGAATTGCAAGATACATAAACGTAAAGGAGCTGAATCATCCATGGGCCAAGCCTACTTCATAACCGGAACTGGCACGGATATTGGAAAGACAATCGTCACGAGTGCACTTTATCTTTCTCTTCAAACGTTTGGAAAAACCGTCACGATATTCAAGCCATTTCAAACAGGAATCAATGAGGAAACGAATACATACCCGGATATTTCTTGGTTTGAGCAAGAACTAGGTGTAAAGGAATCAGGGTTTTACACACTGGAACCCGAAACCTCCCCACATTTGGCGATTAAATTAACCGGGAGTCAAATCGATGAGAAGAAAGCCGTGGAAAGGGTTCATGAACTTGAGGAAATG
Organism: Peribacillus sp. YIM B13481; assembly: GCF_042787985.1. Lineage (NCBI taxonomy): Bacteria > Bacillati > Bacillota > Bacilli > Caryophanales > Bacillaceae > Peribacillus > Peribacillus sp. YIM B13481. Next base: position 1,889 of record NZ_JBHZPE010000102.1, on the reverse strand, counting down.
TATGACGTCGTATTAGTTGAAGGAGCAGGCGGATTGGCTGTTCCGCTCATTGAACGGGCGGAAGGTTTCTATATGACGACGGATTTCATAAGAGATTGCGGCATGCCTGTCGTATTCGTATCCACAAGTGGTTTAGGAGCGATTCATAATGTCGTGACGACCCATTCTTATGCACAAATCCATGATATATGCGTTAAAACCATTTTGTATAATCATTACCGGCCAGAGGATCGGATTCATCAAGACAATATCGAAACCATTGAAAAGCTGACAGGGCTGAAGGGGCTCGCCTGCATTCCAACACTGGCCGATGTTAGAAAAGATTTGAGGATCTGCATCCTTGATTTACTTGGTGACCAAAATTATACCCAACAATTGAAAGAGGTGTTCAAAGCATGAACAGTCAGGATTTAGAACAATGGGATAAGGAATATGTATGGCACCCGTTCACGCAAATGAAAACGTATCGGGAAAGTAAACCGCTGATCATCGAACGCGGCGAAGGCAGCTATCTGATTGATGTGGATGGCAAACGCTATTTGGACGGCTATGCTTCATTATGGGTGAATGTGCACGGACATAACGAGCCGGAATTAAACGGAGCCCTTATTGAACAAGTGAATAAAGTCGCGCACTCCACTCTGCTGGGATCTGCAAATGTACCATCGATCTTACTGGCAAAGAAACTGGCAGAGATCACTCCTGGTCATTTATCGAAAGTCTTCTACTCTGACACGGGATCTGCCGCTGTGGAAATCGCCCTTAAAGTCGCTTATCAATATTGGCAGAATATCGATCCCGTCAAGCATCAGAATAAAAACAAATTCATCTCCCTTGACGAAGCATACCATGGCGATACTGTCGGTGCCGTGAGTGTGGGCGGAATGGATCTATTCCATAGAATCTTTAAGCCCCTCTTATTTCAACGGATTTCCGCCCCTACACCATATGCCTATCACATGACTGAATATGGAGATCAAGAAGCAGTGAAAAACCATTGCTTGATGGAACTGGAGAAGTTGCTGCAGGAACAATCAGAGGAAATTGCCGGATTGATCATCGAACCGCTTGTGCAGGGGGCGGCAGGTATCATAACCCATCCCCGGGGCTTTTTGAAAGAAGTTGAACAATTATGCAAGAAGTACGATATCCTCCTAATTTGTGACGAGGTGGCCGTAGGGTTCGGTCGCACCGGTACGATGTTTGCCTGCGAGCAGGAAGATGTCGTCCCTGATATCATGTGTATGGGCAAAGGGATCACTGGGGGATATATGCCACTCGCAGCCACCATCATGAACGAGCAGGTCTTTCAATCCTTTTTGGGAGAACGGGAAGAACATAAAACCTTCTATCACGGCCACACCTATACAGGAAATCAGCTAGCCTGTGCACTGGCCCTGAAGAATATCGAGCTAATGGAAAGCCGGAATCTCATTAAAGACATCCAGAAAAAATCAAAATACCTAGCCGAAAGACTGCAAGCGCTATACGAACTTCCGATCGTCGGCGATATTCGCCAGCGCGGCTTCATGATTGGAGTGGAAATCGTTAAAGACCGTGAAACAAAAGAAACGTTCACCCTCCAAGAGAACATCGTTTCCAGGATCATCCATACAGCACGGGAAAATGGCCTGATCATCCGGGAACTTGGTCCAGTCATCACGATGATGCCGATCCTTTCCATGTCAGAAAAGGAACTCGATTTCATGGTCGAAACGGTCTACCGTGCCATCCAGGAAGTCTCCATTCATAAAGGATTGATTCCAGCAAACTGATTCAAAAAGATGGTGAATTAAAAAGGGCACCTCAATGAGGAGGCTGCTGAAAAACTCACGTTTTTCTAACTAGTACGGTAAATCAAATTAAAAAAAGACGATTCTCATTCGATA
>NZ_JBHZPE010000101.1:0-6539 GCF_042787985.1 Peribacillus sp. YIM B13481 | reverse complement strand
CCAAGACGGACACATCCTCTCAAAAATCATTGTAAGGACTTAACTAAAATGTGTCCATGAAACTATACTAACTCCAAGTGTATTATTTCATTTGAACAATATTATTATTTTAGGCTCTGATAAAGTTGATATTTAGACATAAAGAAAGACCATTAAATTTCGATGGTCTTATCAAACAAAAGCTTATGTTAATTGGTAATTAAGAAGTATGTTATCCACTACTTAATGGCGATATTACCTACATATTCAGCACTTCCGTTATCCGTAAGGAGGTCCACTTCTATTAGATATTCTCCTTTTTCTTTTGGGAAATTGAAGTTGAGATTTTTATCAACTTCCAATTCTACCTTCTCATCCTGCTTCCATACCCAAATACTTATTTTTTCAATCTTAAAGTCTTGACTATCAAAGTCTATATAATCTTGTTGACCTGAATTAATACTTACTCGTTTTTGTTTCCTTGCAAGTGATAGAATATCTTTCGTTTTTTTCTTATATTCTTTATCAGATTTCCAATCTATATTAGCTACTTTTAATTTGATATCACTTTCAGAGTTTGTAGGATTAGAGAGTGTAATGCTAGGAGGTGTAAAATCATAATCCTCTCCTAAGCACCCTGTTAAAGAAAAGGCAAATAACAATCCACCAATTAAACTAAAAAATTTTTTCATATATTTACTCCTTACTATTCTTCCAAAAATAACTGGAATTATTTGTCGCTCGACGAACCTATAAATAGAAAACGATGGCGGCTACCATATTATTTATTATTGGTAATAAAGTATTGAAGACAATCACCCAAAAATTATACCATAATAAACCAATTCCTTATAGAACTATACTGCCCCGTTAGTGCCATAAGAAAAAGGCTGCCGCAGCAACCACTGTTATTGAACTATATCTTCCATCTGCGATGGGCTTCTCATTAGAGGGGTTAGTATAAACCTTTAATGGTAGAACCATCTTTCTCCGTTTCCTTCGGCTATAGGCTCTTTTGTTTCAGCATCTATAATTAAAATTTTGTGAATCATTTTTTCTTTTGTCTCTTTAATGGAACAAAATAGATATATTTGCCTTTTAGGATCTATATTTGGGTTTGGATTATTGTAAATATTAACTAGTGAATATTTTTCCGCATGTTTATTTACTGTTGATTTTAAATCTTTATACAGAAGTTTTTCTCTAATATTCAGGGTTGCAGTTTTGAATTCACTATAATCTCCTAAGTTGTTTCTTTTATAAAATTCATTTGCACTTTTTAGTTGTTTCTTGCTATTATCTATATACTTTTCGGAAGTTTGTGCATTTACATTAACAGTTATTAACATAAGCATAGTTAAGATTAAAATAGACAATTTAGTTTTCATTGGGCCTCTCTCCTTTAACAATATTAAAGGTATTATTCCCAATTTTTGATTTTTTTATAGAACTAAACTGCCCCGTTAGTGCCTTAAGAAAAGGAGCTGCCAAAGCAACTCCCTTTTCGAAGTAAAGCACCCTTAAGTCTTTAGTCTATAAGACTTTTTGTAGAGTACGGAAACTGTGCAATAGCAGGAGAAAGCCTCTGGCGGGATTCGGTAAGCATAGGCTAGAGGAGAACACGCTTCCCTACGGATATTCACCGGCAGGATTTACACCTACCTCAGATTATTTGCTTTTCGAAGTCGAAGCTTCTGAAACCCTTACCTTGTGACCCGGTGGCTTCAATATTCTCCTGTGCCCTTCCCTTCTAGAGCTACAGGTGAGTTTTAATTTCACTTAATCACTGCCTTAATTTATTTTAAATTCTATGTATATAACTCTTAACAATATCAAAACCTATGACTAGCAACACATTACATTCATAGGAGCTGACAACATGGCTAGAAATAACAACAGTAATCAATTAGTAGTTAATGGTGCAGAGCAAGCTCTAGAACAAATGAAATACGAAATCGCTAGTGAATTCGGTGTTACACTTGGGGCTGATACAACATCCCGTGCAAACGGATCTGTTGGTGGAGAAATTACAAAACGTTTAGTGCAAATGGCTGAACAACAATTAGGCGGAAGAACTCGGTAATCGAAATCATATGTAATGTTAGGGATAGTGATTGGACTATCCCTACTTATAATTTTACAAATTTCAAAAAAAGAAACAGAAACATCAGTAGCTGTTATTTTGCTATGTCACAGCGCGACTAAACCCAGAGACTTGTATTACACATATCCATAAAGTCACATTGTGAAAGCAAACGTCAATCACTGTGCGAGTACACTACGTTTCTAAACCTGCGAAAGGAAAATTTTTCTCTGATTTGAATGTATGATAATGGGAAAGAATTATACGTTTAAAAGGGCGCCAATGGCGACCTTCTTATGGCACTAATGCTCCTGATAGTTCTATAAGTTTTTAATGATATTTTCAATTTGGGTATGAACCTTATTATTACATACTCCCCCGTGGTAGCAAATTACAGATTCAATATCGTACCTTAAAAATTTATCTAAAGAAGAAATCGCAGTGTCCATATCGAGTGTTGTTTGCTCAACGGGTCCTCTTAGATTCCCATCTATACAAATCATTGCATCAGCAGCAACAAGAACTCTACTTTTTTTCAAATAAAGGCTAATATGTCCAGGGGTATGTCCAGGAGTAAATAGAACTTTTATCCCTCCGAAATAGGGGAGTTCTTGACCGTCCGATAAAGTAGTATCAATTTTAGCTTTAGGAGGATTTTTACAAAGCTCAAGCATTATTCTTGATTGGTCCTCCGGAAGAGAGTCTAAAATCTTAGCCATACTTTTAGGGTTCGTTTTAATAAGGGAAATTTCCCCTTCTATGTATGGCTTATCAAGTTCATGAGCGAATATTTCAATACTTCCTTTAGTTGCCTTTATGATTTCTGGCACACTTCCAATATGGTCAATATCTTGATGTGTTAATATAACTGCTTTTAATTTATCTAATGATAAACCAATTCTGTCCATTGCTGAGATTATTTGCTCATATTGTCCTGGCATTCCTGTATCTATCAAAATAGCTTCATTATCATCCCAGAGAAGCGTCGGGTGTATGACTGCTTTCCCTCCAAACGCTTCAGCTTCTAACTCAAGCATTTCAACTCCATTAGCTATTCTCATTAAGTTCCCCTCCAAAATTATTGATTAATTGCATATTTAAATAACTGTTTAGTTTAATTTACCAATTAATCAAAGAGGTTTCAATAACAAATATTTAATCATAACACATAAAATATTTTCTGTCAATGTTTTTTTATTTCTTGCACTATGGAAATATCCTGCCCCGATAGTTTATTAAGAACAAAATAAAAAGGACCCTTGGTCCCTTAAAAATACTTTCTATACAAGTCTCTCCGCATTGCACCACTTAGATATGCATAAATTTTTGTGGTTTCACTTTTTTCATGACCCATTAAATTTTGAATCACTTCTAAAGGCGCTCCATTATTCAATAAATTTGTGGCGTAACTATGTCTAAGCTGGTGGGGATGAATGCTCTTTTTAATGTCCGTTCTTTTTGCTACCAGTTTTATAATGTTTCTCGCTTGAGATATACTCATTCGATGGGGTGCACGTGTTGTCACAAATAGTGCTTCCTCATGATCATTTCGCTCATTTAAATATCGCTTCAACCATATTTCACAACGAGTATTGAAATATACTTCTCGTTCTTTATGTCCTTTACCTAGTACGATTGCTGATTGATTAGAGAAATTGATTGAGGCCCTATCTAGAGTTATTGCTTCACCAATTCTGCATCCTGTTGAATACATAAACTCAAATAAAGCATTCTCGAATGTTGTATGACAAGCTTCCCGCAAGTGTTCAATTTCCTCTTCAGACAAGTATTTTGGAACCCTTAATTCTAATTTTGGTTCCTTGATTTTGGAAGCAGGATTTCCATTAATTAAATTTTCATCCTGAGCCCATCTAAATAAAGATTTAATAAATCGAATTCTGTGACCCAGACTGGATGGTTTAAGCTTTTCAGCTGCTTTTCCCAGATAAACTTTAAGAGAATTAGTTGAAAGTTATTGAATGGATATATTTCCAAAACTATTCACCAACAAGTTAAATTGGACGTAATAGGCCTTTAATGTTTGTGGAGAATAACCTTGGATTTGCTTATCTGCCTTATATAAACCCCATACATCAGTTAAGATCATACCTGTTTCTCTCCAATCTATACCATATTAATAGATAGTATAGACAAAAGAGGAACTATTATACTAGATTAGTAGATTTTCCATTAAACAATAACACCTGTTCGTTAAAGAAGAAAAAGCTGCCTTAAGAAAGCTCCAATCTTCAGCTAGTCGAGTAGAAGGGAACCTCTCTACCTTACGGTAGATTGTGTTCCTGCCCCCCTCACAGAACCGTGCTTGCGCTATTCACGCACACGGCTCCTCCTAGTTACCATTCACAAAATGTAGCTAATCTCTCAGATTCAGATTTTGCTAATTCTGCTATCCTTAGTAGTTTTGTTTCCATTTATCCCTACCTCTGAGTGTAGTAAATGTTTCCCTAGTAAGGGCGATAACTGGTAGCTAGCCTTTCCTCCATCGGCATTACCCAACTTCATTGGTACTACGCTGCTATCCGACTCCCTACACAGCATTTGGTTTCCTTGCTTTTTATCGCTTGTACACCATACTCTTCTAATAAGAAAAGACCGATAGGGTCTCCCGAGTTGCCGTATCATATCGATGTGTAACGTGCCAAGGTCTCTGACTCCAGAGAGGTTTTATCCATCTTGCCCTTAACAAAGGATAAAATGTAGCTTTCTGCTGTGCGTAAAGCATCAGCCCTCTCGATTTACTAACATTATGGAGCTCAATCCCTTCAACCATTTGGCTTTCGGCCCGCCACCTAACTGTCTACGCTTAAAGACTAAAGTTACCTTTAGCCCTCCAAGACTCGCTACGAGCGAATCGCTAGTTCTTACTCGACAGGAATCCCACCCGCTATATGATACGACCTAGGCTCGGCCGCACACGCACCTTTTAGCAGCATAAAGGAATTTAACAACACCATTGAAATGTTCCTAGCCGAACATAAGAAGGATTTTACCTAAGGGGATTTAGTCGCGTTCAAACGCCTGGTCAGGTTCTCCCCAAAATATGTTGGTGTGGCCAACGCAAAGATCGGAATTCTAGTAAAAGCCATCAATAAAAATTGATAACACCGATTTCTTCCATTAAAAATTAAGAAAAACGTTTTTCTGTAGCCAAAAGGTGGCATTCACCATCTAGAGAGATCATCACCTTAAAGCCGCCTAGTCTTTTTAATCTGTCCTTTACACGGCCTACACTTTATAAGAGAAAGGCTTTTTTATTATTCAGTAGTAGAAATCCTCCTTGCTATTTGGAACTTTATAATGAAGACTCAGTAGCTTTACCAAGGATTAGGAATACTTCCCGATATATAAGAAGTTTTCCTCTTTTATAAATTTTCAAAAGTATTTTCTATGGCTAATTTCAATTCTTCTTTTCCTTCTCCTATATAACGTTTGGTCATGTTCAAATCTTTATGCCCCATTAATTTTGAAACGGTTTGAAGGTCTATCCCCTTATCGATTAATTTTTGGCAAAACGTATTCCGTAGCTTATGGGGAGTCGCATTATATTTAGTCAGCATATATTGCACGGACCTTGGCGTGATGCGCTGATTCACACTGGATATGAAGATGGCTTCCGTTTCCATATTTAAAAATTCCTTGTATGCCTTGATCTTTTCACTAGCAGTCATGGAGAGTGGAATCTTCCTGTCTATATCACCTTTTGAATCCCGGATGAGGATATATTGCCTTTCTCCCTCTTTTTGAATGTCGCTATGGTTCAAATCACAAAGTTCGGACACCCGGATACCCGTATGAATCATTGTGTAGACAATAGCAATATTCCTGAAATGCCCAGAAGCATCGATTTCTTTTAGGAGAGCAGCTTGCTCAAACATGTTCAGAGCTTTTGGCGGATCTTCTTTCTTTTCCTTTGCTTTGCGATCGATGTTGAGGACGATCTCGGGTTTATCAAGGAACCTGGAAAACATGGTAATGGCTGAATAATGTTTTTCAATCGTTCCTCCACTCTTGTTTGACTGTTCCATATAGTCTAAATAGGTTTGCACGTGGGATTTTTCAATTTCTTCCGCTTCTTCTTTAAACCATTGAAGAAACTGGGAGATGACTCCAACATAGGTTTTAATCGTACCAACGGATTTATTTTGACCCATTAACCATTCGGCAAAAGAATGAAGAATTTGTTTATTGTCCAGGTTTTCTTCTTTACTGGTCATCGAGAAGCCCCCTACCAAAATCATGCTACTAATAAGCCTATCCAATACACGAATAGTGGAATTTATACAAAAAAACCTTAGGAGAATCCTAAGGTTTAGAATGCGTAGATAGGATCTGAACCTGTGTATACGGGTTTATGAATCCTAATTGATGTGATAAAAATTGCTTGGCGGCGTCCTACTCTCACAGGGGGAAACCCCCAACTACCATCGGCGCTGAAGAGCTTAACTGCCGTGTTCGG
>NZ_JBHZPE010000100.1:0-6583 GCF_042787985.1 Peribacillus sp. YIM B13481 | reverse complement strand
GGAAAGCGAGCATCTGGAGGGGAAATCAACCACAACTCACTACCTGGTAAATAGCAACAAAGTATGTGAAAACAGCCAAATGTAAAAAAGGCTGCATTCAAGATGAACTGATCATCTTGGATGCAGTCTTTTTCGAAGCCGTGAGTTTTACTTGGATTCACTTAAAGAATAGCGATAAAATAAATGTCCAAATGCACACGAAGGCTAATAACCCAAAGCTGTATTTCAATGTCATTTTCGTTAAAGCGGATTCTTTTCCGGTTTCGCCAACTGCAGCCGTCGCGATTACAATCGATTGTGGAGAAACGAGCTTTGCCATGACGCCCCCGGCAGTGTTTGCGGAAACCAATAATGATGAGTTTGTCCCTATGATGTTGCCTGCCGTAGCCTGTATTGGAGCAAATAACGTATTGTTATTCACTACAGATCCAGTCATGAACACGCCGATCCATCCTAAAAGCGGTGATAATAGCGGGAAGATATGTCCTGTTGTCGCAACCGCTTCCCCCAAAACATTTGTTAATCCACCATATGACATCAATTTGGCTATGGCGATGATCGCACAGATCATGATGATTGGAATCCGAAACTCTAAAACCGTTTTTTTCAGGAGGGAAAGACCTTCACTGACATTAATGGCTTTCGTCGTAGCGATGGTCGTCAGCGCAGCCAATAAGATCGCTGTTCCCGTTGCACCGATTAAATCAATGCCGATCGTAATCGAAGATCCCGGAAATATGAATTTCAGGACAGCCGATTCAAGGATACTTCCTTGAGAGAACAGTCCTTTAAAGGCAGGAAAGCTCCAAATCAAAACAAATAGCGTCAATAGATAAAATGGAGACCATGCCTTTACGATATCACCCATTGAATGTTTTTCGAATTCAAATTCCTTGCCGTTGAGTAAAAATAGATGTTTAGGCTGCCACTTATTAAGAAATAACGCCAGCACCCCCATGGTTAAGAGAGATGGAATAATGTCAGCTAACTCTGGGCCTACAAAAACGGTCATGATCGCCTGGGGCACCGTATAAGTAATCGATGTCACTAATAAGGCCGGCAATACTTCTCTGATCCCCTTAAAGCCATCCATCAGCCATATTAATAAAAACGGAATGGTAAAGTTAATGAGCGGCAGTGTTAAGGCCGTCATCATGGACACATTCATCGATGTTACATTTTCCAAGCCGAATGTCCCGATGATGCCAACCGGTATGCCGATTGCCCCGAATGCTCCCGAAGCACCATTAGCTATTAGACAGAGCATCGCTGCCTGTAAAGGCTTGAATCCCAATGAAACCAATAGGACGGCGCAGATTGCGATCGGTACACCAAAACCTGCTGCTCCTTCAAGAAAGGCGTTAAAGCAAAAACCAATAAGTAAGAGCTGAAGGCGTTGGTCTTGTGAAATCCCTGCTATGCTACCGCGTAACACCTCGAACTTTCCGGATTTAACAGAGATTTTATATAACCAGACCGCCATCACGATGATATAGCCAATCGGCCATATCCCTTGGAACATACCTTGAACCACACTTCCGACTGCTTCTCCCAAAGGTAGCTTAAAGAGGAAAAGGACGATAAGAAAGGTAACAAATAAGTTTAGAAGGGCTGCGTGGATTCCTTTCATCTTAAAAATCGTCAAGCATAATAGAAATAAAAGGATCGGTATAGCTGCAACTAATGCTGAAATGGCAAGATTATTAAATGGGTTGTATGTTTGCACTAACATAATGACAGCTCCCTGCGTAAGAAATTCTGGTTAGTGTATGAACTACTCCCAAAATTGGGCTTGAATATCTTGAAGCGTATGAACAGAGCGGGCAAACTGTTCTTTTTCGCTCTCGTTTAGGGTAAGTTCGACAATGTTTTTTGCGCCTGTGCGATTAATGACTGTAGGGGTACCAATATAAACATCACTATGGCCATATTCGCCTTCCAACAATGAGCCAACTGGTAAGACGACATTTTCATTCTTTAAGATCGCTTTTGTGATTCTCGCCAATCCCATGGCGATTCCATAATACGTAGCACCCTTCGACTCAATGATCTGGTATGCAGCATCACGGACTTGAACGGCAATCTCTTTTTTTCTTGCTTCATTTAATTTTGGACCTATCGGCAATCCGGAAAAATTGGCAGAGCTCCAAACCGGAAGTTGTGAATCACCATGTTCACCAATGATATAGGCATGGATACTTGTAGGTGCGGTATTAAATTCTTGCCCTAATAAAGAGCGGAATCTTGCAGAATCTAATATAGTCCCTGAACCAATCACTTTTTCTTTCGGTAAACCGGAAAATTTCCATGTCGCATATGCCAAAATGTCTACTGGATTCGTTGCGACCAAGAAAATGCCATTAAATCCAGCTTTCATGATGCTGCCTACGATCGATTCAAAAATGTTCATGTTTTTCCTTACAAGATCCAGCCTGGTTTCTCCAGGCTTTTGAGCGGCTCCAGCACATATGACTACGATTGCAGCATCCCTACAGTCCTCGTATGATCCGGATTTTATATTCATGGCACTAGGCGCATACACAAGACCATGATCTAGGTCCATAACATCGCCTTTCGCTTTTTCTTGATTCAAATCGACAAGAACCAACTCATCACATATTCCTTGATTCATCAAAGCATAGGCATAACTAGAGCCAACTGCACCAGTACCAACTAAAACGACTTTATTTCCCTGTGTAGAATTCATAATGAATACCTCCAATTTTTTCGAATGTAAAACCTTCCTTAAAAGGATATCTCCACCCCTTTAGTATGTGAAACATTTCACAAGAAGTTGTAAAAAAATTTGCAGGCTTGCATGTTTTTATGTTTGCAGAGCTGTAATAAACAATAACATTGTGAAGTATTTCACAATGTTATTGTACTACATAGCACTATAACATTTCAACAAACAAAAATATTTAATTAGTTTTTTTTTACATGATAGTAGCACCGTTTGCAGTAGTTGTCGGATCGGATCTGAGCAAAGTGAAGGCAGCTTAAAAAGGAGATGATACATGAAGCAAAGAATATAGTGTAAAGAAGGGATTTTCCGAAATAAAATAAAAAGGAGCTAAAAAGGTGTATATCATAATTGGAATACTAGTCGTCGTAATTGCATGTGTATTAACTGCCAAAATAATTTCCTATAAATACTGGACTTGTATCTATACGGCATTTGGAAATGATAATTATTTTAAGGTGATAGCGAAATTGGAAAACGAGGGTATACAGTTCAAAACGAAAACGCCTATGAATTTAGGTTCCCAGTATTTTCAAAATCGCCATAAAACCACTCAATATGATGTTTTTGTAAAAAAAGAACATGAGCAAATTGCCCAAAGGGCCGTGCACAAGAATTGATAAATGGAAACTGGCTGTCCTGGTGGCAGTCTTTTTTTACTTGGAAGGAAAGTTAAAAGGAGAGAATTTAAACTTAATGAAGAATTTGGGCTAATAAATCATATCGGAGAAAGGGAATTGAAAGATGAAAAAACAATTGCTTAAAATTTCTGAAAAAGAAGAACTTGTCGAATTATACTCGGATACAAATGATTTAAGAAAATTCGGTGTGGCTAAGATACTAAAAGTGTCAGATGCGTTTGTAGTGGCCGCTAATATTACTTCAACCGGGTTGTATGATGGATACAGTTTACTTTATCTTGAAAGCATTCACCAAATCAATGTCAATACGAAATACATTAAGAAAATCAAGAGATTATATATGGCAAAAAAACAAAATCATATTGAATTCGTTGATGGAAATGAAGATTTACTTTTGAGTTTTCTGGATTTTGCACATGAAAATAACTTCATGGTTTCAGTTGAACTTTTTAATACGGGATATGGTGATGTGCAGGGTTTTATTAAAAACCTGGAAGATGATATATTTGTAATTTCAATGGTGAACGAAGTGGGGGAGCTTGATGGTGAAGCATTCATTAAGTCGGATGCCATACATACCATTTCATGCGATGGTGAAAATGAATTCAATTTAATGCATTTATACTTCAGGAAATGAAAGTTCAAGGGTAATGCTGCTTTCTGCAAAGTGCTGCTAACCTATAATTTAATAGAGGATAAAAGAAAGAAAAAGGCGCAGATACTTTTGTTTTTTATAGTTTCAAAGACTGAAAATTTGTATAATGGTTGAGATGGATTAGAGGTTTCAAAAATGAATGTACATATAGGAGGGGCATGGATGAGTAAGCTTAATGGCAGGACCATTGCTTTATTGGGAGCGAGGAAGACGGAAGAACTTAGTAAAATCGTTGATAATCTTGGGGGAGTCCCGCTCGTTCGTCCAGCACAGGGGACGGTATTCCTTGATGATTCCCATTTGGAAGAGGATGTCACCCGTTTGATGGCAGGAGAGTTCGATTGGATCATCCTGACGACGGGAGTGGGGACGGAACTATTATATAAAACGGCATTGAAGATGGAAGCGGGAGAGCGTTTCATAGAAGCTTTGCAGTCCATGAAAATTGCGGCTAGGGGCTATAAAACAGTCAATATGCTGAAAAAACTTGGCTTGCAGCCATTAATCCGTGATGATGATGGCAGTACGGCAGGGCTCGTTCGAAATCTGGAAGGCCATCTGTCCGGAGATGTAATGGTCGCTTTGCAGCTTCACGGCGATCCAGCGCCTCTTTTGATGAATTGGCTGGATGAGCAAAAAGTGGAACATAAAGAAATCCTTCCATACGAACATATACCGCCCGAAAAAGAAACGATGCGTCAGCTGATCGAAGAAATTCTTGGAGGGAAGGTAGATTCTGTCGTGTTCACGAGCGCACCTCAGCCTCGTAATTTGATGAAATTTGCCCGTGAACAAGGTGTGGAAGATAAAATAATCGACTGGTTTAAATCCGATGTGATTGCTCTTGCTGTCGGAAAAGTAACGGCACAAGTGGTAATAGATGAAGGAATCAAGCGGGTCATATATCCAGAAGATCAACGGATGGGCAGTGCAATGGTGGAGCTGGTGAAATATTATCAGGGCATTGCAAGCAGATAAGGGTGAGTGCGGCATGAACAAGGGCAAAGTCTATTTTGTGGGGGCAGGTCCGGGTGATGTGGGCCTGATTACCGTAAAAGGACAAAAGGCGATCGAAAAAGCGGATGTCATTTTATATGACAGGTTGCTAAGTCCCAAACTATTGGAGGCTGCCACTCTTGATTGTGAGTTGATATATTGTGGTAAGACACCTTATACGAATGGTATCAGCCAAGGGGAGATAAATGAGCTGCTTGTGTCCAAAGCAATGGCAGGGCATCGGGTCGTCCGTTTGAAGGGCGGTGATCCTGCCGTCTTTGGAAGAGTCGGGGAGGAAGCGGGATCGTTGAAAGAACAGGGGATCCCATTCGAAGTCATTCCGGGGGTTACGTATGGCATTGCCGCATCCATGTACGCAGGAGTTCCCGTCACGCATCGGGATTATGGACGTTCCTTTGCGATGGTTACGGCCCATGATCAAACGAAGAAGGATATAGATTGGAATGGGCTTGTGAATAGTATGGATACGGTTGCCTTTTATATGGGTGTGGCCAACCTTCCTTATATCCGCGAAAATTTGATCAATCATGGAAAGCCAGGGAATACGCCGGCACTCGTCATTCAATGGGGCACTTATGGAAGACAGGAAACGGTCGAGGGGACCTTGGACGATATCGTCGAAAGGGTATGTGAAAGGTCGCTTGGCAATCCGGCGGTCACCTTGATAGGAGATATCATTTCACTAAGGGGCAAACTGCAATGGTTCGAAAATAAGCCTCTATATGGACAACGATTTTTAGTGGCCCGTACCGGGACGGCAAAGAGTTCATTGGCAGAAGCCCTGCATGAACTTGGCGGTGATGTCATCGAGTTTCCTAAATGGAATGCGGCAAAAGTGAAAATTGAAGAAAGTCAGCTGCTCTCGTTTCTTTTGTATGATCGAATTCTCTTCACTTCACCCGAAAGTGTCCATGGGTTCTTAGATTTACTAGCTGAATATGCCATTGATTACCGCCGGATTTCTTCGGAACTTTATGTATTATCGAGGAAATCGAAGAAAGTTTTACAACAACGCGGACTGATGGCCAAGCTCAAATCCGAGATGGTGGAAACTGGAACACTGTTGGTTATTGGAGATAGGGAACAGGAACAAATGGATTCGGAATATGGGGCAGAAGCTTATTTTCAATCCATCGATAAATTTGTTGATGAAAGATTCCTTGAAATCCTTCCGGGAATGCTGGACGGGAAAGAAGTCGATACGGTACTTTTTTCGAATCAGCATTCAGTGGATATGCTGATGGAATACGGGAACAAGGCAGACGTGGATATTGAAGCGCTGCTAAATCAAGCCTCCATCGGGGTAATCGGGAAAAGCACCGGCAAAAGACTTGAAGACTATGGATTTGCACAAGATATGATGCCCAATGAGCCGTCTGTCGAAGAATTGGTGGCGTTGATCGTGAATAGGAATGTTTATTAGACTCTGAAAAAAAACAGAGTCTTTTTCCTTGTGTGCCAGGCATGGCAACTATCTAGGTGGTGAAAGTCCACTGTGGGGGTACACATCGACCAACCACTAAGGAA
>NZ_JBHZPE010000010.1:0-119231 GCF_042787985.1 Peribacillus sp. YIM B13481 | reverse complement strand
TGCCTATTCATTTCACACGGCTGCAGACCGCAATGGTTTTGTGCTAGGGTCGATTGTAACACCTGGAAATACGCATGCAAAAGAAAAGCATGGTATGCGTTGGACTACTTTAAGGGGACTTAAAAAATTGTCGATGCAGGCGATGCTTACTTTCAATGCCATGAATATAAAGAAGATGGCCAATTGGACATGGCAAGGTCCAAAAATGGCCTAACATAGTGGTCTCGTTGAGACCCAAGCTCTTAATCTTGAGCAAAATTCCAAGAAAATATCAAAAGGGGTTCGGAATTAATTCATTCCGAACCCCTTTTGTCGACAAACTGAAAAACAGCCCTAAGGCTGTTTTTCTGCTTACTTATATTAAGATTGAAGCGTCGGCAAAACCTCTTTAAACGCTTTTATGACTGTATCCACTTCATCCAAATGTATAGTCAATGACGGCTCGATCCTGATTGTTTTGGAGTTTATAAGCGTACCTGCCACCAAGATGCCTTTATCAAAGAGGGCTTTAGAAAATTCATAACCCACTTCGTCTTTATGGAACTCAATACCAATCATCAATCCTTGTCCGCGAATCTCCAATACCTTATCTTTGTGCTCTTTAGCCACTTCCTTTAACCCATTTAAGAAGTATTCACCAACTTCTGCAGCACGCTCCGGTAATTTTTCCTCCAAAAGCACGTCGATCGTAGCAATGGCAGCAGCACATGCGAGTGGATTTCCTCCAAATGTCGTAGTGTGCATGAATGGATTGTCGAACCAGCTTTTAAACACTTTCTCATTGGCTACAACGGCCCCTGCAGGCATTACTCCGCCGCCAAATGCTTTCGCTAAACAAAGAATGTCCGGTACCACATCATAAAGCTGGGATGCAAACATTTTACCTGTACGTCCCATTCCTGTTTGAACCTCATCCAATATCAATAACGCATCATATTCGTCACATAGTGCCCGAACCTGCTTTAAATAATCTTGCGGAGGGAGGATGACCCCTCCTTCACCCTGGATAGGCTCCAACAGCACAGCAGCAACGTCTTCACCGACCAACGCACAACTTTCAAACGTTTTTCTCATCATATCCACATCACCGAAAGGTACATGACGCACACCTGGAATCAGTGGAATGAACGGTTTTCGGAACATGCCCTTTGCTGTTGCTGATAAGGAACCAAGACTTTTACCATGGAATGATTTTGTCGTTGAAATAATCGTGTATTTGTCACTGTACATTTTGGCCAACTTAAGCGCAGCCTCCACGCTCTCCGTACCGCTGTTCGTAAAGAATGAGTATTTTAAATCTCCCGGCGTGATATCGGCTAGGATCTTTGCAAGCATTGCACGCAATGGATCAAGTAAGTCCTGGCTATGAAGGGCTTGTCTTTGCAATTGATCGGTTACGGCCTTTACTACTTTAGGGTTACGATGGCCAACATTATAAATGCCAAACCCACCTAAACAATCAATATATTTTTTTCCATTAACATCCGTAAAACATGAATCTTGATCAGACCACTCTACCGCAGCGAATTGTGTGTCTTTAGTGACCGTCTTCCGATATTCCAAAAACCCTGGGTTTACATGGTTACGGAAATTCTCGACCGTTTCTTTCGTTACCCATTGGGCATCTTCTTTTGAAATTTCTTTTTGCTCAATTAATTGAAGCACCTTTTTAATATAATCCTGGGTTTCTGATTGGTTGGCTTGAGTTTTACTTTCTACGTTAATTGACATTTTATACTCTCCCTTTTTTATAAATTTATTGGATGGTTAATTAAGGATGCTTTTGATGAATCTTTAATGCTTACCTCCCTTTTTTCTTATACTTACTTACCAAGCAAGTACCGTGCCAAGATAATTAACCAATAAAATCGCATTTTTTTTAATAAATACCACTAAACCTATGCAATTTTGCATATCATTATTTTACTTTGCATAATCTATCCTTGGAAAACCATTAAAAAAGCTTACCAAATTCCTTCATAAAAAAAGCCGTTGATAAGTGAATAACATCACTCGTCAACGGCTTTTTTTCAATATGCATTTTTTTCGATCCTCTTACTCTGTTCAGCCAAGACTTTTTGATACTTCCTGCTCACTGATGATTGACTTATCCCCAGCGCTTTTGCCGCTTTCGTCGTAGTTTTATACTGTTTCATGGCCAGCATGATTAATTGCTCTTCAACATGATCCTGGGCTTCCTGCAGCGGAAGGATTCTCGTAATGATGGGTTTTGTTTGTTTAAAGTCACTGCCGACCGGAATGAACCTTTGAATGAAGCCGGCATCTATCATCTCTTCATCTGCAGAAACAACCAATCTTTCAATCATGTTCTGCAATTCACGAATGTTCCCCGGCCATGTATAGACTTCCAGTATATTCAAGGCATCAGGGGAAAAGTGGTAATTCCGCTGATACCTTTCATTCAGTTTTTGCAGAAAATGAAAGGCTAGCGGCGGTATATCCTCCGGCCTTTCCCTTAACGGGGGCACATGTATGGGAATGACGTTCAATCGATAGAATAAATCTTCTCTAAACGTCCCCATCTCGACCATTTTTTCCAGTCTCTTATTCGTTGCCGCAACAATTTGAACATCGATGGAGACAGGTGTCGTACTGCCTATCGGGATCACTTCCTGTTCCTGGAGGACTCGCAGTAGCTTGACTTGCAGATGTATAGGCATGTCACCCACTTCATCAAGGAATAAAACACCGTTATTGGCCTGTTGAAAGTATCCTACTTTCCCATTTTTATCCGCTCCTGTAAATGAACCCTTCGTATAACCAAACAATTCACTTTCGAGGAGGTTTTCCGGAATCGCCCCGCAATTTATCTTCAGGAAAGGTTGCTTGGAGCGCCTGCCCATTTTATGGATGGCTTCGGCTATCACTTCTTTACCCACTCCCGACTCCCCGTTGATTAATACAGTAGATGAAAAATGAGCGATTTTCTGGACTTGGCTGATTATCTGCTCCATTTTAGGACTGGCAAAAATCAACTCTTTATAAAATTGATCTTGCTTTTTGAATGAGTCCAGTTCTTTCTTCATTTCATTTAGTTCCGATTTCAATTGTGCCGTTTCCGTTATATCCCTAGATGCAATGACTATACGCTCTATATCCCCTTTTTCATTGAATACTGGAGTACCAACGGAAAGTACTTTTTTATTCATTTTCGTATCTTGGACAATCGATACTTTCTTTTTTTGTTCAAGGACTAACCGGGGGACCGAAGGATTGAAAATCCCTTCATCTTCTAATTGCAAGAGATTCTTTCCGATATAATCTTTTAAATCCTTTCCCCAGAAACCTGAGATGATGCTGTCACTATAGCGTAATAGCTCCCCTTTTTGATTGACGACCAGAATTTCATCATAGATATTCGCTAAAATGGCATTCAAGTCTTTATTCGAGCTTTTTATCAAATCTATTTCCATGGCCATTTCCTCAACCATCGGTAAATCCTGAACGATGATGATCAGGCCTTCGACTTCTTTTTCATGATTTAAAATCGGGCTATAATCGACAAGCACACTCATGACATCAGTAATCTCCAGCTGATTAAGAATACTGCTCCCGCTGGCAAACACGTTATGTATATGCTGCTTATCGAAGATGTTTGCAGCAGGTTCATTAAGGACTTGTTCTGAAGGTTTTTTTATCATTTTCAAGCCAGATTCATTGAAGTTCACGATATTTTTTTCTTTATCAGCCACAAAAATCCCCATAGGAATGGATGTTAAAATCACATTTAGCAGGTCTAAGTTTTGTTTGCTGTCCTGCTTGAATAATTCAGCTAAAACATCTTCCCTTTTTACATAACCGGTAAGCAGGCCTTCATCCGTTTTTATCAGTACGATAGGTTCACCGATAATTTGAAACAGGAGCGGCATGGAAATGTTTGGATGCAATTTACAAACATTTTCAATCGAGAAAGCATACTGTAAAAGCTGATCGACTGTCGTTACTCTTTCATTTAACGGGAGGTCATCCATGCGGATATAGGCAAATACTTGATTATCCTTCATAAGAAAGAAGAAAGGTTCCTGTATCTCATCAATTTTTTGCTCTGAAAATGTTGGCTGATCAATTTCTATAGATATGAATGGTCTAATTTTATCATCCGGAATAGATAACACAGTTTCACTCTCCTTTTGTAACCCAACCTATATTTTAACACAATTCTGAATTGCAAGATAAAAAATAAATATGTCCAGCTTCTTATACCCAACATTTACCTTTATTCGATCCATAATAAAAGGGGTTCCTTCTACATGTTAAAACAAAGTGATCGGAACGGGTGCGTGAGACTCCTGCGGGAAAAGCCCGTCCAAGGGGAGACCCCGCAGGCGCAAAGGGCCGAGGGCGGACCGTCCGTGGAAAGCGAGTGCCCTACGTTCCAATCAACGTTCTATTTTACAAACCCTCAAAAAGACTGTAGACAAACTCAATTATTATCGAGTTTGTCTACAGTCTGAAGAGTTCTTTATTGAACCCTTTTGACCTAAAGATCAGTTATACATCTTTTACTTATTTTTCATTGGACAAAGGGGCGTTCACCTTTTCGTATTTAATATCCTCCACAACATTGATAATCGTCGAAATAATCAGTAAACTAAAAGCCCGCACATAAGCCGGTACAGAAGGAAAGCTGCTGAAAAGAACGGCTGAACAACAAATAATTGACCATTGGAATGAATAAAACCCATTAGTATCGACCAACCCACCAGAAAACCGGCATATGGATTAATCGACTTTTGCGTAGGCATATGCTGAACCTGCCGATGGAATGACCTTCGCCATCTGTCCATAACTGTTTTCCGTGAAAAGCATCACCATTAAAGCGAGTATGTAGGCTCTAGGAACCACATGTGACATTTCTGCTGCGATGCCATATGTGCTGAACACCGTTGCTAAAGCCATGAATAAAAAACCGAATAGAATAACAGGCATGAAACCTCTCCATTTTCTCATCAGACTTATAACCCCCCCCTTCGTTACATCAATAGAGTGGATTCACTGGGCTTCTTTAAAATGAAATAGCGGAGGGGATTCCGTAAACCATTTTGTCCGGTACAGAAGATAACAAATTCCAATTAACGCCCAGACAACCCCTAGGATCAATGAACTCATATCGAGATTAAGCCACAGAATGAATACCGATGCCCCTCCAATAACCGGGGACAGAATAGTTGAAAGAAATCCTTTCATCGTTCGGAAACTTTTGTTTCTTATTGCATGGACGATTACACAAATATTCACGAAAGTAAAAGCAATTAGAGCCCCAAAGTTAATGAGGGAAGCGGCCGTAACCAAATCAAGGAATAAGGCAATCATTGATATGGCCCCGACAAAGATGACATTAAAAAATGGCGTATTGTATTTGGGGTGGACAAACCCAAAAAGTTTTTTTGAGATCATTTGGTCACGCCCCATGACATATAACAACCTAGAAACACTAGCATGGGATGCAAGACCGGAGGCAAGGGTACCGGATAAAGTTCCAGCGAGAAAGAAAGCTTGAAATAACTTCCCGCCCACAAAAAGGGCAATTTCCGGGGAAGCCGCCTCAGGATCGCCAAAACGGGAAACATCAGGGAAAAATAACTGTGTAAAGAATGCAGCCGTCACAAATAAAACCCCACCGATCAGGGCAGTCAAAAAGATGGCCCGGGGAATCGTTTTAGATGGATTTGGTGTTTCTTCCGATAATGTAGTGACAGCGTCAAACCCCAGAAACGAAAAACAAAGGATTGTAGCGCCTGTAATGAGTGTCGACATTTCCATATGAGGCCCGATGAATGGCTTAACTGAAAAAACGTCACCTGTTCCTTCTCCACCCATGACCCCTTTGACCACAAGAGCCACAAAAATAATGATGACCAACATTTGAAAGAAAACTAGAAAGCTATTAAAGTTGGCAGCAAAATTAACATTGAATAAGTTAATCCCTGTCATTAAAAGAACAAATGCCATTACCCATATCCACGGGTATACTTCAGGAAAAAGAGCTGTTAGGTATATTTTTGTTAAAATGGCGTTCACCATCGGTAAAAATAAATAATCAAGCATCGATGACCACCCGACAAGGAAGCCTAAATGTGGATTTATCGTTTTTTGAGTATAAGTATAGGATGAACCTGCCTGCGGATAAATTTTCACCATTTTTCCATAGCTGGCTGCAGTAAACAACATCGCCATAAGAGCAATGACATAAGCTGTTGGCACATGCCCCCCCGTTTCTTCTGAAACTATCCCGAAAGTATCAAAAACAACCATCGGCGTCATATAACCAACACCAAGCAATACGATATGCCATAAGTTTAAAGACCTTTTCAGTTGACCTGTTTGCATGTATCCTTCCCCTTCCTTGTTTAGCCAGAAAAGTTAACCAACTTTCCTGGCCTCCTTTATAATTTTTTTGTTATATTACACTTCGCAATTTTCATACCAAAAAAAAAAGTCGATTTTTAACAAAAAACAAGGAAATAAGTAGAATATTTCATGCAAATTTGAATAACTCATGCAATTATTCATAATCCCTAAAGTTAGCTAAAAGAGAATCAATGATTTTTGCCCATAAAAAAAGCAGAAGATATAAAGATACCTTCTGCTCATTTGACTAAATCCCCCGTGCCGAGGTCAAATTACTAGTTTACTTTCGTTGCATTGTATGCTGATACACGGCAAGGCGCATCATCGAATGCCTAATTTAATGAAATTCTTTTATTAAAATCAACAAACGCGAGGTTAATCCTGCTGTCTGCTATCCAATATGTTAAAAAGTTCTTCCATTTCATTCGTTTTTGAACGATTCATTAAAAGGTCAACTGCCTTTTTCACTTCTTCCCCATTGAATAAAACATCGTACAAGGCTTCTGTGATCGGCATGTTCACTTCGTACTTTTTAGCTAGTTGATAGGCGGCTTTAGTGGTTCTGACACCTTCAACGACCATACCCATGTTTTCCAAAACTTCTTCAAGCTTTTGCCCTTTACCAAGCATATTCCCAGCTCTCCAATTACGGGAATGGACGCTTGTACAAGTGACGATCAAGTCGCCAATCCCAGCTAAACCTGAAAACGTTAGTGGGTTGGCCCCCATGGCCACCCCCAGGCGGGATATTTCAGCCAATCCCCGTGTCATTAATGCAGCCTTGGCATTATCACCATAGCCTAAACCATCCGTAAGGCCGGCACCCAAAGCAATGATGTTCTTCAATGCCCCACCGATTTCAACACCAATCAAGTCGGGATTTGTATACACACGGAAATTATTATTGATAAAGATGTCCTGAACCCTTTCGGCTGCCTTCATATTCTTTGAAGAAACGGCAACTGTTGTCGGGTGACGCAGACTGACTTCTTCTGCATGACTCGGGCCTGAAAGAACCACTATATCTTTAAGCCAATCCGCCGAAGAGACTTCTTCAATCATTTCCGATATACGAAGCAGTGAATCAGGTTCAATTCCTTTACTCACATGAACGATCGTCAATGGTTTATCATGAGCCTCTTTAATCTGACCAAGCACTTCCCTGTAGGCTTTGGTCGGCACCGCCAAAATAATTATTTCAATCCCGGCCAACGCTTCTTTAATGGACGAATATCCTTTAATCCCCAAAGGCAATTCAATCCCAGGCAAGTATTTTTCATTCGTATGATTTTGATTCATTTCATCAATTTGTTTCTGATTGTGTCCCCATAATCTCACTTCATGCTGGTTATCAGCTATTACCATCGCTAAAGCAGTTCCCCAGCTCCCTGCACCAATCACAGCGATACTTTCTTTTGCTTTCACCATTGTATAACCACCTTTACTATTTCCTTTGGCGTCCAAAAATTCGTATCGGTGTTCCTTCAAAACCAAAGGCATCCCTAATTCGATTTTCTAAAAATCTCTCATATGAGAAATGCAATAACTCCGGATCGTTAACGAATACAACGAAAGTAGGCGGCTTAATCGCAACCTGAGTCGTATAATAGATTTTCAAACGGTTGCCATTATGAGTCGGTGTCGGATTCATCGCCACGGCATCCATGACCACTTCATTCAATACATTTGTCTGAACACGGATAGCATGATTCTCACTAGCCTGATCGATGACTGGTATTAAGGTATGTGTCCTTTTTCTAGTTAAGGCAGAAAGATAGATGATTGGCGCATAATCCAAGAATAGGAAATGGGCACGGATCTTTTCTTCAAAATCCTTCATCGTTTTTTCATCTTTCTCGATGGCATCCCACTTATTGACGACGATGATGACCGCTCTACCCGCTTCATGGGCATATCCGGCAATTTTTTTATCCTGCTCACGAATACCTTCTTCAGCGTTCAGGACCACAAGAACAACGTCTGAACGTTCAATTGCCCTTAATGCACGAAGAACGCTATATTTCTCCGTACTTTCATACACTTTCCCTTTTTTCCGCATCCCAGCAGTATCAATAATGACATATTCTTTACCATTATATTTATAAGGGGAGTCAATCGCATCGCGAGTCGTTCCTTCAATTTCACTTACAATGACACGATCTTCACCTAACAATGCATTGACCAGTGAAGATTTACCTACATTCGGTCGTCCAATCAAACTGAATTTAATGACATCATCAGCATAATCCTGGCCGCTGAATTTAGGGAAGTGTTTGGCCGCTTCATCCAGTAGGTCACCAAGACCAAGTCCATGAGACCCGGAGATCGGGAATGGATCGCCAAAACCTAACGCATAGAAATCATAGATTTGATCTCTCATTTCTGGGTTATCGACTTTATTTACCGCAAGGACAACTGGCTTTCTCGATTTAAAGAGAATCTTAGCGACCTCTTCATCTGCAGACGTTACCCCTTCACGACCATTCGTCATAAAAATTATCACATCGGCTTCATCGATGGCAATTTCAGCCTGCTGGCGAATTTGTTCTAGGAACGGCTCGTCACCGATATCAATTCCACCTGTATCAATAATGTTAAAATCATGTGTCAACCATTCACCTGAACTATAAATCCTGTCACGTGTTACTCCAGGAACGTCTTCGACAATCGAAACTCGTTCTCCCACTATTCTATTAAAGATTGTCGATTTTCCCACGTTCGGACGACCGACTATCGCAATTACCGGTTTTGGCATTGCTATTCACCCTTTCTGCTACTATATCTCTGTCAAAGTCACGAAATTCATGAATGCATTTATTAAGGTTGCTTTTTGCATTATTGATTTTCATTATTTCCTTTTAAAGGAAAAGGCTGTATCCATCATCATATAAAGGAAAATTTCATCAGTAAGAGAACTCCCTACTGATGTTCAGTTAAACGTATCAAGTATTTACAGGCAGTTTGTCCACTTTACTCCCCAGTTCCTCAGGTGACGTGAAGCTGAACCCTCAGCATGCTAAAACGTGATTATAAACAGCCCAAAAAAATGAAGAAGCTTTCGGCACACTGCTTCCTTTTAATTTTTTAGAGCATTTTACGATTTATCTACAGAACTCTAACTATCCTATAGTAACAAATTTCTCGCCAATCAACAATGATTGTATGCATAAAAGCCTTCCACTTCCAATTGATTCCATTTAAACCTGCAGCATTTTGGATAAAAACGGATAACACCCCATATCTTTTTTCCTTAATCTTTCCCAATACTCCTCATTGATTAAAATTCTCTTTTCTTTGTTTTGATAACAATCTCGATTGGGATGATGAATAAATGTATTGGCCAACAAGCTCCAACATTCTCCACAGTATGTTCGTGCCCAATATCAGCACTGCATTATCGTGCCATGCGTATGCAAGGGCCACATAAGACAAAGAGTGATAAACAAGCAATCCAGAATATATGATATCACCCATTATCAAACCGATTAAAAGGACGAACAATCGATGTTTCCAATTTTTAAAAAGTAATAGGATAAGATAATTCAGGAAAATACACAAAAGATAAGAGGGTTTCATGATGAGCCATATCGGATCAAGTAAAGAAAAAAGTTGAAAACTGGCATAGGCGAGAGTGATAATAAGACTTCCGCAGATCAGTTCCATCACCTTGATGATTGATTGTTTCCTAATATACACACATAGTATAAAGAAAAGATATGGACCGCTCAAATGCATGGAAAATAAGGAAACCTCCAGTTTATACCCCGTTAATACCATTACGGCTAATAGATGAAAAAGAAAATCAAAACGAAATGGGACCGTTTTTGGAATAAAATACATGACAATGACCCAAACTATCCATGACATCCAATAAAACAAAATTCCATCCATGCAGCATCCCCCTTTTAGGAACATTATGGCTTGTTTATTCAAAGAATAAACGTAAAGGCGGGGATTAAAATGAGGAACTGCAATATTCATCCATAAAACCGTCCCCCTATCATTTTAAAAAGGAGGTGTAAACATGGGTAAAGATCGACAAGAAAAGAAATTGAAAGAAAGTAGACGGGTGGAGTCCGATAGGGACCAATCCTTGGGTCATAAAGGGGCAACAAGAATGGAAAGTCCCGAAGAGGCACGAAAAAGGAATAGCTAAGTTATCCCGAACAAAAAGAAGCATCTCAATGGTTTCAATTGAGATGCTTCTTTTTGTGGAATTCATTTAGCATATGCCGAACAATTTATGCCTCTTTGAGATAACCAATGATAGGTGTTGCCTTTGATGACTATTTTCGCGTTCCTTAATTCTGAGATATTACCGCACCCTAGTGCAGTCATGATGATCTTTAAATCTTCATGTATGTAGTTTATTTCTTTAATCAATTGTACCAGGCCAAACTCTTTATGCAACTTGAGGAAATGTCCGGCTAACCCGACACCTTTCGCTCCTAAGGCCAGGCTTTTTGTAATTTCCAAAGGGCTTTGAATGCCCCCCGATCCAATAACTGAAAGCTGAGGTGAAACATTAACGGCTTCGACTATCGAAGCAGCTGTCGGTATGCCCCATTCATTAAAATATCCGAGTATTTTCGCTCGTCTTTCATTTTCGATTTTAGCAAAATTCGTTCCGCCAAACCCGCCTACATCAATGATCGATACACCAACGGAATGTAATTGCTGCACCGTTTCCTTACTCATCCCAAATCCAACCTCTTTTACGATGACAGGAATTCCGATACTTCTGTTGATTTTCTCTATTCTCGAAAGGGTACCCGCAAAATTCCTATCCCCTTCAGGCATCGTCAATTCCTGAATGACGTTAAGATGAATCTGCAGGGCATTTGCCCCGATCATTTCGCTGGCTCGCTTTGCCTGTTCGACTGTTGCTTCACCGCCAAGATTACCAATCAGCACCCCATCAGGATTTTCCTGTCTTACCACTTTAAAGGAGTCTTGCTGACAAGAATCCTTGATGGCTGCCATTTGTGATCCAACCGCCATAGCGATTCCTGTTTCCCGGGCAGCAATGGCCAGGTCACCATTCAATTTTTCAGTTTCAGGGCCTCCGCCACCGGTCATGGCATTTATAAAAATTGGCGAACTTAATTCAAGTCCGCCAACTTCCGCTGATAGGTTCACATTATTCAAGGAAATTCCTGGTAAGCTTTGGTGAATAAACGAAATATCCTCTAGCCCGGTTTTATGCTGCTGACCTGTTTTTAACGCAAATTCTATATGATCTAATTTTCGTTGTTCTCTCTCCAAGGCCC
Organism: Peribacillus sp. YIM B13481; assembly: GCF_042787985.1. Classification (NCBI taxonomy): domain Bacteria; kingdom Bacillati; phylum Bacillota; class Bacilli; order Caryophanales; family Bacillaceae; genus Peribacillus; species Peribacillus sp. YIM B13481. The sequence continues at coordinate 107,589 of NZ_JBHZPE010000010.1, read as the reverse complement.
TCACCATTATTATCTTATTTTAGTTTTTTCAATTGATCACCAATCATTTCACCTAGCTGAAAGCCCTTCGATTCTTCAGGAAGCTCATAATCCGATGTGTTGTATTTGGATTGAGGTTCTTCAAGTTCTTTAATGCTCAATGATAGACGTTGATCCGTTTCATTGACATCCAGGACCTTCACTTCGACAGACTGGCCTTCTTTAAGAATTTCTTGTGGTGTTGCAATATGCTTGTGCGAGATCTGTGAAATATGGACAAGACCTTCTACCCCTGGGAAAATCTCAACGAATGCACCAAAAGAAACAAGGCGTTTAACGATACCATCTTGTGTAGAGCCCTTTGCCGCTTTTTCTGCAATTCCTGACCATGGTCCTGGAAGAGTATCCTTTATGGAAAGTGAAATCCTTTCATTATCACGATCAATGGATAGCACTTTCACCTGCACATTATCCCCTTCGGAAACCACATCGGATGCCTTTTCGACATGCTGATGGGATAGCTGGGAAATGTGGACAAGACCATCTACGCCGCCAATATCCACGAATGCACCAAAATCGGTAATCCTTTGGACCACACCTTCAAGCACCTGCCCGCTTTCAATCTTATCCAAAACGTTTGCTTTTTGTTTTTCCTTTTGGTCTTGGACGACTGCCCGATGTGAGAGAATTAAGCGATTCTTGTCTTTCTCAAGCTCAACGATCTTGAATGTTAAAGTTTTGTTTTTGTAATCAGAAAAGTCTTCAACGAAATAGTCTTCTACTAGAGAAGCTGGAACAAAACCACGTACGCCTAGATCTACAACAAGCCCGCCTTTGACGACATCTTTAACTTCAGCCTCAAATACGTCTCCGTTTTCAAATTTCAATTCCAGGTCATCCCATGCTTTCAGAGCGTCAATCTTACGTTTAGATAGAATGAGAGCTTCTTCTTCTACTTTAATGATTTCCAGCTCCAATACATCACCTACCGAAACGGCATCTGACGCCTTTTCGACATGAAGGCTCGATAACTCACTGATAGGAATGATTCCATCTGTCTTGCTGTTTTCACAATCGACAATGACCTGTTTTTCTTCTACCTTTGAAACGGTACCTTTAACTTGATCCCCAACTTTGTAATTGTTCACTTCTACCTGGTTCATATCTTCTGTCATTACTAACTCCTCCTTAACCCATGACTGATCAGCAAACTTCCTCTTCATCGGCCACATATTTTATTTAAAGTGGTTCAATAAAAACACTTTCCTAATAAAGATAAAAACAGTTTTTTTAGAGTAATAAGGTTATATTCCTTTTCATCCCCAATAAGGAACAATACCCTTATTTTATAAATTCTAACAAAATCAGAAAATTGTCAAGTATCATGAACTATTTATGCTCGGAAATCAATTTTCCAATTTGTTCCATGATGATTTTAGTAGCTTCATCAGCTGATATTTTCCGTTCCCGATATTCGGTAAAATTTATAGGAGGTCCGTAAACCACCTTCAAAGGACGCAAAAGTTTATATGGGCCGATAATCGCACATGGTATGATCACGGCATCAGATCGCAGTGCGAAAAATCCGGCACCAGCCAAACCTTCTCCCAATTCACCTGTCTTACTCCTGGTTCCCTCGGGAAACAGCCCAATAGCCTTGCCCTCTTTCAATAGCTTTAAACCTTTTCTAAGGGATTCCCGATCGCTATTGCCCCGCTTCACGGGAAATGCATTTACTCTGGGTAATATCCCCTTTAAAATAGGTGCTTGAAACAACTCTTCTTTCGCCATGAAATGGATGTCCCTTGGAGATGTCATGCCAACTACAGGCGGATCAAAATTATCAATGTGATTGGCACAAATCAATACTCCGCCCTTTTTAGGGATATGTTCCTTTCCAAGCGTCTTAACCCTATACGCTGGCATTAACACGGCTTTTACGACGTTTTTGCCAAATGTGTAAAAATCCAATTTCATCTTTTCCTCTCTTCTATTAAAGACATGATACTTTCTGCCACTTCTTGAATCGATAATGAAGTCGTATCAATTTCGATGGCATCCACTGCCTTTTTCAGGGGCGATACCTCGCGTTCCGAGTCCAGCTTGTCCCTTGTTGCAATTTCTTCCCTTAACTTTTCGATATCGGATGGGAAACCTTTCAATATATTTTCCTGATGTCTCCGCTGTGCCCTTTCATCTACAGAGGCGACTAGAAATACTTTTACTTCGGCGTTGGGAAGAACGTGCGTTCCGATATCCCTGCCATCCATGACCACTCCGCCATTTTCACCAAAGATTTGCTGCCTGCAAACCATTTCTTCCCGGATGCTCCGGTGCTTTGCCACCTCCGAAACAGAACCAGTCACTTCATTGTTTCTGATTTGGGCTGTCACGTCCACATTATCCACGAACACCAACTGCCCATTTTCACTTGGTCTTAATTCGATATCTGTATTGATGAGAACTTCGGATAGTGCTTGTTCATCATTCAGTCGAATCTGTTGGTTAATGGCCTTATAGGTAAGGGCCCTGTACATTGCACCTGTATCCACATATATGTAATTGAACTTTTCTGCAACAATTTTAGCAACCGTGCTTTTTCCAGCAGCAGCTGGTCCATCGATTGCAACTGATAATTTTTTTTCCATAAATCCTCCCAAGAATCCTACAATCATGCTGATTATTTAGTACCCTTATATTTTATCACATCTAGCGGGAAAATCATTAATAAAAGGGAAGTGTACGTTCAAAATCACCTAGTTCATCTCTCGATCATACATCCATCAATCATTTCCCTTTACCCAAAATCTTCATACAAAAAAAAGCGGATCACCGCTTTTACTTTGAGGTCCCATTGAATGTTTCAATGATTTTCGTATAATTATTGCTAGTGACACCTTCATACCTCGAAAGCTTGGTCAAATCAAAGATTTGATCCTCCCTGCTCAAAAGGAACTGGAAAAAAAATAAGCAGGCTAATTGGATGATTATCACTTTAATTAATAGTCTTTCAAATGTTTTCATAAGCCGCACCTTCCATACTGTTTATATTAGCAGTATGGATGGAATAGCTGTTTTTCATTCAATCATGTCAAACTTACAAGCCTTTTTTTCTTTAAATCGACCTGCTTTTCAAAAATGAATCTCATTAGTGTCTGTACTTCATTTTTAGTCAGTCCAAGAAATTGACGGACAGTAGCTTATCTCCATGCTCTTTCTCCGTTACACGAGTGACTTTACTTTTAAACGTAAATAATGGATCTCCCTGATTTTAGTGTAAGCGCCATCCACAGGTATAATTGCGAAACCGTATGTATATGAGAAAGGAAGTACACCAGGAATGTTCTGGATATATGCCATATCAGGGCTACAACCATTCGCACGTATTTGAACATATCAGGAAACAACATAACGTTACCAATGAATTTTCCCATATAATTCAAAAAACATTTAATTTATTATGTCATGAAATAAAAAAAGGGAAAGTGACTGAGCACATTTCCCTAAATGAATGAAACATCCTGACAGTTTAAATTAAATTCTCGTATACGGGTTCGGAGTTCTTTAATTTTTCCACCTTTTCTTCTTGACCAGTATCTGCATTAATGAAAATACGGTAGGTATCCTCTTTAATCGTGCCGAGAAATTCATAACAAAGTACTTCTTCACCAATATCATTGATGATTAACGCCTTTCCTTCTTCCATTATTTTCACATTCAAGTTGATTTTGTCCTTAGCTTCTTTCTCGGATATTTTCGGATTTCCTATTTCCCTGGTTTTATGTGATTTTAAATACTCGTCAGCTGAAAATCCTATAACGGATCCGTCATCCAATGCGATTTTGACCTTGACTGATTCAGGATAAATTTTGACTCCATTTTCAGATGATACGAAATTAAGTAAAGCGATATTATCGTACTGAGCACTTTCAAATAATTCAAGTGAACTGAAATCATGTTCCTTTAAAAAATCTATGGCTTTTGTATTGGCTTGATTCAAATCAATATTTGTTTTGTTCACGTCCCTATTATTGATATACCAAATAGGGTAACCGCCTTTTTTTGTTAAATCCATATTTAATTCGGTACCGGAGTCCTTATCGAGGATGCTCACACTATAAAATCCATAATTGGAACCTTTGCCGTTTTCTTCAACATTCACCTTCAAATTTTTGCTTTTTGAATGAGCATAGCTTTTTGCTGTCGCAATCGCTTCTTGTTTTGTAATCGTTGCACCTTGCAAATTTTTGAAGTTTTCATCCTTCTGTGGTGCAGTAGTAAACGTCGGATTCATCTCATTTGTTTCCCCATATCCAGAAACTTTTTTCTCTACAGTTTTTAATCCGTCGATGATCGTGTTATCTGAATTTTCTTTTCCAGATGCAAGAGCCATTTCGACATCCATCCATCTTAAATTGTTTTTAAGGACTAGATATTGGACTCTTCTTAACTCGTCCTGGATGTCCCCTGCCTGCGTGTACAAGGATTGCAAAGTCGAATATTCCTGATCATTCAATGGTTCTTTTTCAAGGTCACGTACAGCTGTTTTATAACTGAAGTCCGCAATTTTTGATAAAAATTCTTCTGTCTTATTAAAAGGAAGCAAGGTCAATGGCAATTGCCCTACATCACTTTGGGCTTCGGAAGTGATACGCCAAACATCTGTTAAAGCTGGACTTAATGAATATCTTGAATTCATCGCCAAAGTACCGCCGACCTTATCGTGCAATAAATCTACTTGGTAGCTTAAATCATGAAAGGCTCGCTGATACGTATTTTCCGCGTTGATTAATATGGCATTTTTTTCCTTATGTTCTTGATAGCCCCAGAATGCAGTTCCTGCAACAACTACAACAAGCAGGGCAATCACTATATTCCTGATCATTTTCCTTCACCTCTTTACTTACAAAAGATATGTTTTCCGATTCTTTTAATTTGTTGTCTTGACCAGATCCATTTACTTGTTGCCGTATCGGGATTAAAGTAATATTCTGCATTACTGCTTGGATCCCAACCATTGATGGCATCCACCACGGCTTCTTTTGCCCTTTCGTTTGGAGTCAGCCAAATCTGTCCATCCGCAACAGCCGTAAAGGCCCCAGGTTCAAAAATTACTCCTGAAATCGTATTCGGGAAAGCTGCACTTTCCACCCTATTCAGTATTACTGCTGCAACAGCAACCTGACCTGCATATGGCTCCCCTCGTGCCTCTCCATAAACGGCATTGGCCATCAGCTGTATATCGTTTTGAGAATATCCTCCCGGAAGATTGGCTGATGTCGCCGTTTTGGAAGGGGCATTTCCGGAAGTGGCATTGCCTCCACCTGACTTGGATCCATTTGCATTTCTTTTCACTTTCACCTGTTTTTCAATGGGAACCCCCCCATAATAGGTGAACTCGTTCCCTTTATTGATCTGTTCGTGAACAAATTTTTTATTGAAGTTAGAGGCATTGGTCAACTTCTGTTTTGTTGAAGTTCCTGCTAAACCATCGATAGGAAGCCCGAAATCTTGTTGAAAGTTTCGAAGTGCCCAATAAGTTCCCCATCCATAGGCTCCATCAATCTTTCCATTATAGTAACCGATGTTTTGTAATCGAGCCTGCATTTCAATTACATCATCACCAACCGCACCTTTTTGAATGACTTGGCTCGAAAAGGCATTTGTTTTTGTTTCCGGGTAAATTCCGAAACAAATAGTTATACACGAAAACAGCAATAGCCATTTCCATTTTGACGAAATTCCTTTCATCAAAAACACTCCTCTTTTTCTTGAATTAATGTAATACTATTTTCTTCTTAACTGGCTTTTTTATTCCATACCATAAAAAAACGGAGCGGGCAAAATATGCCAGCACTCCGTTTTGGAAGTATTTATCATTTGCTAATAAAATGTTTTTGAGAAAGTTTTTCTGCGTGAAAGTCAGACAACAAACGTGCTTTTTTTACTTTTTTCATACCTAACCACCATAGGTAAATCATAAATGGCATAATGAAGTATACCCAAAATTTTTGGGAAACTAAAATATAGTCATAAACCCCATGTAAAGCAATTGGGATGACCAATGCCAATAATAAATAGAACCTATTATTCGAAGCTGAAAATTTCGCCTTGCCCAAATAATACCCCATGAGCACACCGAACAAAGCATGACTGGATACAGGGAGAACCGCCCTGAGAAAAGCATGTTCCACCCCGTTGGCCAGCAGGTATAAAATATTCTCCATCGTAGCGAATCCAAGGGAGACTGCAGCGCCGTACACGATTCCATCATATGGCTCATCGAATGCTACGTGCTGATAAATAACATAAATGAGAATGAACCACTTGAAGAATTCCTCAAGCAGTGCAGCCCATAAAAATGCATTAGCTAAGTCGGTATTCAAGATATGTTCCGTTTCGAGCACATACTGTATGAACATTATCGGCAAAACCAGAAAGACACCGAATAAAAATGTTTTGACAACAACCGATATAGGCTCGGTTTCATATTGATCTTTCAAATAGAAATAGCTAAGTAGCGCCAACCCTGGCGCAATAGCCGCTGACAACATGACCAGCATTAGCTGACCCTCTTTTCCTCTTCTTTTCCTTAATCGTACCACGGAATGAAGAAAAACTGAATCCAAGAATCAAGTCTTCCAGCATTTATTTACTTAAAGAAGGTTTCATCTACAGAGTTTTCGCTTGCCAGCACGACAGCTAACTTAATTCTAGCCTTTTTGCTGTCATAATCAGCACCTAATATCACGCCGCGCTGTTTTAAATCAAATGCGCTGCCTACATAATCATATGCCGGGTAAACTTTACCTTCTTCGGCACTTGTTGTCATGACGACCGTAATGCCATTATCGATAACATTTTGTATGGAAGTTACCATTTCAGGGGTGCCTTGTCCCCTTCCTACACCCTCGAGCACGATGCCTTTTGCACCATTTGCAACCGCTGCATCAATAAAGATGCCATCAGCACCTGTGTGGCACTTGATGATATCCACTCTGGGAATGCAATTCTGAATCTCATAATACTCCCTATGTAAAGGTTTTTGATAAATGCTTACGACATCATTATCAATTATCCCCAAATATCCATATCCAAAGGATTCGAATCCCTGCAAATTGGAAGCATGGACTTTTTTAACATACTTTGCTGAATAGATCCGCTCATTAAAAACGACAACTACGCCAACATCCCTAAGCAAATCACTCGCAGCGCATAATATTGAATTCCTTAGATTGGAATATACATCGGTTCCCACGTCATGGGGAGACCGCTGGGAGCCGGTTAATACAATTGGACGTTGATCCTTATTCGTGACATCAAGGAAGTAAGCCGTTTCCTCTAGTGTGTCCGTACCGTGGGTCACAACGATTCCCGTAACTTCCGGATCTTCCAATTCCTTATGAATGGCTAATTTAAGCTGTTGCATTTTCTCAAAGGACATGGACATGCTTGAAATCTGGAAAACATCCACCACTTTAACCTCGATATCGTTGGGTAATTCGCAAAGTGATGCCAACTCCTGGCCAGTCAATGCACCTGAGGCCAACATACCATTAATGGTTTCTTTACTGGCAATAGTCCCGCCTGTCGTTATCAATGTTATTTTATCCATATTTACCCATCTCCTTTTTCATTCCATTCACTTTTCTTTAACAGCCAAATGATAGGCAATCAAACCACCATGGAACCTGCCATTTTCAATGAAGATTTCGTTCGCATTATTTCCTGCTGCCAGAACTCCTGCAATATAAAGGCCCTTAACGTTCGTTTCCATCGTTTCCTCGTTATATTCGGGCCTTCCAGTCTCCTTATCAATATTTATGCCCATTGAAGCTAAAAAGGTATGATCAGGATGGTAGCCAGTCATGGCAAACACAAAATCATTTTTAACAACTTTTTCCTCTTCACCTACATGATATATGACACTATCTTCAGTTATCTTATCAACATTCGCATTAAACTCCATCTTGATCGTTCCATTGCGGACTAATGATTCAAATTCCGGAAGAATCCATGGTTTGACTTTTGAAGAGTAATCCGATCCTCTATAAAGGACTGTAACTCTTGCGCCTGATTTGACCAATTCCAGTGCCGCATCCACACTTGAGTTTTTACCACCGATGACTGCAACATCACAATTAAAGTAGGGGTGGCCCTCCTTGAAGTAATGAAACACTTTAGGAAGCTGTTCGCCTGGAATGCACATATAGTTAGGATGATCATAATATCCGGTCGATACGATCACATGTAGAGCAGTATAGTCACCTTTTGATGTCTTGACCAAAAATTTCCCATCTTCACGTTTTTCCACTTTTTCTACTTTTTCAAATTTATTGATCCGCAATTCTTTCCTTCTGACCACTTCCCTATAATAGGCTAGCGCCTGATTACGGAACGGTTTACGATTTTCGATAATAAAAGCGGTATCACCAATCTCCAGTTTTTCACTTGAACTGAAAAATGTTTGGTGAGTTGGATACCGGTAAATGGAATCCACCACATTACCTTTTTCAATGATCAGGGACTGTATTCCCACTTCTTTAAGAGCGATAGCAGCAGCCAATCCACAAGGCCCCCCGCCTATGATAATGACTTCTTCAACATTCATCTATACTCCACTGCCTTTCCATTCACTATATAATTCGTTCGTCTAAAAATAAAAACTCCTATCAATACATGATAGGAGTTTTTACAAATCATTTCAATGATAAAGCAATGAACATGATTTTAATTATAATCAATACATGATCTGAATCTTTTAGATCCAACCACGGAAGCGTGAAGCTTCAGCCATTTTTCTTACACCGATCATATAAGCCGCAAGACGCATATCAACACGTCTGGATTGTGCAAGTTCATATATATTATTAAAAGATTTGACAAGGATTTTTTCCAGCTTTTCGTCCACTTCTTCTTCAGACCAGTAATATCCTTGATTATTTTGTACCCATTCGAAGTAGGAAACCGTTACTCCACCAGCAGAAGCAAGAACATCAGGAACAAGAAGGATTCCACGATCCGTTAGGATTTGTGTCGCTTCAATTGTTGTAGGTCCGTTTGCTGCCTCGACAACGATCGATGCTTTGATATTAGCAGCATTTTCTTCAGTGATTTGGTTTTCAATTGCAGCCGGAACTAAAATATCACAATCTAATTCAAGCAGTTCCTTATTTGAAATTGTGCTTTTAAACAATTTCGTAACGGTTCCGAAACTATCTCTCCGATCGAGAAGATAATCGATATCCAAGCCTTCAGGATCATGAAGAGCACCATATGCATCTGAAATCCCAATAACTTTAGCACCTGCATCATGCATGAATTTAGCTAAGAAACTACCTGCGTTACCAAAACCTTGAATGACGACACGTGCACCTTTAATATCAATGCCGCGTTTCTTGGCAGCTTCATTGATACAAATCGTTACACCCTTGGCAGTGGCTGATTCACGGCCATGAGAACCACCAAGTACAAGCGGTTTACCCGTAATGAATCCTGGTGAGTTGAATTCATCCATACGGCTGTATTCATCCATCATCCAAGCCATGATCTGAGAATTTGTAAATACATCAGGTGCCGGGATATCTTTAGTCGGCCCAACGATTTGACTAATTGCGCGAACATAGCCACGGCTTAGCCTTTCCAGCTCACGGAAGGACATATTACGAGGATCACAAACGATACCGCCTTTACCCCCGCCATATGGTAAATCAACGATTCCGCATTTCAAACTCATCCAAATGGATAATGCCTTCACTTCACGTTCCGTTACATTTGGGTGAAAACGGATACCACCTTTTGTAGGCCCAACAGCATCGTTATGCTGTGCACGGTAACCAGTGAAAATTTTAACTGATCCATCATCCATGCGGATTGGCATCTTCACCGTTAATAAACGCAATGGTTCCTTCAAAAGCTCATAAACTTCTTCCGGGTAACCCAGCTTATCTAAAGCTTTATGTATTACTGTTTGGGTAGACCTCAGTACGTCGTGTTTTTCCTCTTCATTTACATGGCTATTGCCTTTTGCCGATTCCATTAAAAGTACCTCCTAGAAAATCTCATCCATATATCAAATTATAATCTTCAAATAGTCCTCTTCATGTGCTAGTATACACCTTCGTTATATTTATGCAAGAGTTAAAATGGGAATTTAAAAGTTGGAAATATTCTAAAAATGAAAACGTTATCATATCAACTGTTTTCTTACCCTTTTATCATATATTTTCTTCTGCAGGAAAGGTGAGACAAGTAAGGCAACCCGCATTGATTTTCCATTATGTGGCTGCCTTGTCTCTTTCGGTTTACATCTAACTAAAGTGTGAGATCAAAACATGTATCGCTTCATTTTCGATTATACATGTTCCATATTCATTGATGCGGCAGAGTGTCAGTGTTGATGCATGGCCATACTCAGCCGCTAAAGAGATGATCGTGTCATATGTCGCGTCTATAATATTTTCGATAAGTAAATAGTATCTTCCCTCATAATGATAAAGATTACTCTTTATCAAACCTTGAAAAGACAATCTTTGAGATAATTGGACGATATCTTCAAAATCATCGAAAACATACAGAATATGGGGATGGTCATCAATTTTCACCTGTAAATCCAAAAATTCCTCTTCGTCTGTCAATAACTCCTCTTCTTCCTTCGTTACAATAATTATTAACCCTTGAGCAGGCAGGGAAAAAATTTCGATTGCAATGGAACCACTCATTTTAAAGCTGAGTTCTTCGCACGCTTCTTCGACCATATCCTGAAATAACTTGTGGACCTTTAAGGAATTCCCTAAAATATCTTCTTTTGTTATACCTCTATCAATCAAATCATCAAGGGTCAAAAAAATCTTGATTTTATTATTAGTTAATCGCTCCAGCTTCATAAAAAAATGCCCCCTGGTTACCATCTTCATACATCATATGAAGCCTTGGTCTTAGAGTGCATATCCATTATTTCTCCAAAGCCTGCCGCTAACCTTTCAGCCATTCCTCCCATTCCGATTGTGTATCCCCCATTAAAACTCCGCTGAAGGAAGTACGGATTTCTTCGGATACAAGGCTCAGCGCCGCACCCCCAAGACCCACCTTCAAATCCGGAAAATCCTTTATTAAGGCTTCAACCAGCCTGAATGTTCCATCGAGATTCTCTATCAGTGAACATGACATGAATAAGTATGAGGGCCTTATGATGTTTAAAACAGTAAAAAGATCCTTATCGACGATGGATTCTCCCAAATAAATGGTTTCATATCCTTTCCGTTTCAAAAAAACGGTAAAGACCAACAGTCCGAATTCATGTTTTTCACCAGGGGCACAAACGGTAAGGGCTTTCGGAAGAAAACCGTTAGTCGGAATCGTATGCATGACTGAACTGATCCTGGATTTTAGGATGTTCGAAGCAAAGTGTTCATGGGCGGAAGTAATTTCTCCCCTTTCCCACTTATCCCCTACCTGAACCAATATGGAACCGAGTATATCAACTATGGTATGTTCGAGTGTATACATACTGAATGCTTGGCTTATCAGCATGTGTGCTTTATTTTCATTGAAATTCAATAGGGCCTCGATTAATTGATCCGATAACTTAATCGTTTGTTCGTCCTTACGGGTCATTTCAGGAACTTCAGTCGCTAGAGTGCCAGTACTTTCAAGAAGTGAAACGGCCTGGCTGATTGTGAAACCTTGCTCTGTTTTATTGATGAGCCATTTTAGGATTTGCAAATGTTTTTCTGTATACAGCCTGTGCCCTGATTCATTCCTGACAGGTTCGATAAATTTATAGCGCCTTTCCCATGCCCTCAAGGTTCCCGGCTGAATGTCTAGCAGTTTTGAAACTGCCTTTATATTATATTTACCTTCTTGCATGGTTTTACAAGGCCTCCAATAACTGTACGTTCATTTGTTGAAATTATAGTTGATTATTTTAAGTCTGTAAAATCCAGATATGCTAGATTAAAAGCAGCTTAATAGGTCTTCTCCACCGCAACGCCCACCTCCGTGCTCGTCCCCCTTTTCAGGTTGAATAGATGCGTTTCCGGCTTAGCCTCAAGCCTTAAAGGGACTGTGCTTGTCCCATAACCATTACTCGTCATAAACAAACACTCCCCCTCCTTTTTAATGCTGCCTATCTTATAGGGCCCTAATCCGAATATGCGGATCTGTCCGCCATGCGTGTGACCGGACAGGACGAGACCTATCTGGTGTTCCGGAATCAATTGTTTCATTATCAAAGGGTTATGACTCACCAAAATTCGAAAAGCCTCATTCCCGCAATCCGACAGAGCAAGGTCAAGCCTATCTCGTTCCTCCGTTATATCATCAATGCCCAGAAGAGCGATTTTGCTGCCATTTTGAGACTCAAAAGAAACAGCTGTATTATCAAGCATTTTTACTCCATGCTTCAGAAGAGTTGCATCAAGCTCATGGAAATCCCCTTCATAATCATTATTTCCCCAAACAAAATAAAGGGGACCAAGTTCTTTTAATTTTAATATATTTTTTTCCACACGTTCTATGGGGACCCCTCTTTCCCTTATGTCCCCGCCTATGATTACCAAATCTGCCTTGTCACGGGCACCCTCAATTAATTTATCCGATATGATCCGTCGATGAAGATCGGATATGAAGAAAATCCGCATATCGCCAAACCCTTCAGGAAAGTCTTTGAAATATAAATCTTGAAAAATCAGCCTATTTTGCTTAGCCGTACGCCACATATAAATGATCGTGGCAACTATCAGTAAAATGATGACTAATAGTAATCCAGATACCAATAACATCCTTTGTTAAACCTTCTTTCCATCCTAATCCCAAGAGTTACCTTCATATAACCATAAAACAAAATTACTCGCAATCAAATATGATTTTTAACGTGATCATTCATTTATTTTCATGATATAAGTTAATATCATAATTTTTTTTCATCATTTCAAATACTTTATGTCGATTTTTCCATTCTTCCTCTTTTTCCCATAACTGCTTGCTTTTATTAATAATTTCGCAGCGAAGAAGCTGAAACTCCTTTTCTGCTTTATCAAGCTTTTTTTTAATTAATACCATATATCCATATAGGCCAATGGCGGCCGCCAAAAAAAGGAAATGGCTAAAATGGTCGACGAAAACACTAAACATACTAAAAAAGGAATAGGAATAAGGTACAACGATATAAAAATAAAGATACACAAAAAAAAGGGCAGCAACAATCATGGTTGCCCACAAGCTTTGAAGATGCTTCTTTTTAAGAGCCTCGAACTTTTTTTTTCGACCCACAACATTCTGAAGCATTTGTTTTGTTGCTTGATCCGTTTTTTCATCCAATAAAATGATTGTCGATTCCATCGCATTTCCTCCTCTACTCTTACAAATCATGATATGAAGCTGTCCAGGAAAAAATGATAAAGTACCTGTCAAGTTTATATACTAAAAACAAGCCAAACATTTAACAAAAACACCCTGCCTCTAAAGACAGGGTGCCATCATTATTTCTTGATCGGTATTTTTAACACCTGACCCTTGGAGATTTCATTGCCATTCAGCCCATTCCACTCCCTGATAAGGGCAATGCCTTCCTGTGATTTGTAGTAGTTCATGGAAATGCGGAATAATGTTTCCTCACCTTGTACAGTATGTAAGAGAACCTTGTAATCATCTTTATTCGGTTTCGCGTCTTGAACGCGTTCGGCTGCCACTTTCTTTTCGGCTGCTTCCCTCTTTGCTTTTTCATCAGCTATTTGCTGTGCTTTTGCTTTTTCGTCAGCTATTTGCTGTGCTTTTGCCTTTTCTTCTGCTACTTGCTGTGCTTTTGCCTTTTCTTCTGCTACTTGCTGTGCTTTTGCCTTTTCTTCTGCTACTTGCTGCGCTTTTGCCTTTTCTTCTGCCTTTTTCTTTGCTTGCTCCTCTTTTGCGACTTTCCGCTTTTCTTCTTCCTCTGCTTTAGCTTTAGCTTCTTCTTTTTCTTTTTTTTCTTTCTCCGCTTCAGCCTTTGCCGACGCTTTCTCTTTCTTTTCCTTTAAATCAGCTGCAGTTGCTGTAGTTGGAATCGTTTCTTTATCCTCGTCTCCCTTATTTTCATCAATGACGACTTGGTCACTTTTTGTATCATGTACAGGTCTATGCTGAAGATATGTATAAAGGCTGTAAAATCCAATTGGAAGCAAAATAAAAAATAACGCTAATAATTGTATCATTGGAAACTTAATCTTCACTTTACTTTTTTTCTTTTTATTCTGGTGGACTTTACTGCGCTTGGGCAATGATGACTTAGCCTTCTGACGTTCAATTCGCGAACGAAGTTCACCAGCCTGGTCGTTTTCTTTTTCATTCTTTTGGACTCGGCTCATTCAAGTCACCCCCTTTCTTGCTCAACCCTCTTTGCTTTTTGCTCCTGATTAGAACACCAAGGATAAAGTCAATCAAAAAGTGGGCCGTAATCGTCACGATGATATTATTAGTCATTTCAAATAGAAAACCGATAAAGAAGCTCAAAACCAAAACATTTAAAAATAAAAACCAATTAAAAAGGTAACGATAATGAACGGCTGCAAAAATCAGGCTCGTCCATAGCAATCCCAAATGTGTTTGCAACACTCCACGAAATAATAATTCTTCACTTATCGCTACCACTAAAGCAACGACAAAAATCATCTGGTATGACAAGTTACTGAAAATGCGTTCGTTAATACCACCATCATCCTGATAGGAAGATGGTGTCACTCTCATCAATAAAATGTCAAATAACAAGACAATGACTCCAGCGGGAATTCCAATCAGCAAAATATTCAGGTCATCAAAGATAAATAAGTCGAAAAAAGCAGAACGGTCCTCAAATAAAATAATACCTAAAAAAGCGGCTAACGTTAAGAGAATAATTTGTGTAAGAAACAAATTATATAGCAACTGCTTGTCTGTTAGTTGTTTAATTAATTCAGCTTGCTTATTTTTCATTCCCATTTTCCTTCTTTAATAAGATTAAAGCCAATTCATTTTTCCACGTGGAAAAGGGATTAACTGGATCAACCTTAACTTCCGGCCATACATCAGCCATTTTTTCGGCATCCATCCCACAGATATCACAGCAAATGGGGTTCACTACTCGCTGCTTTTCTTCAAAGTAGTGCAGTATCCCTATACGGCGACATTCACGTGCATATAACCAATGAAGGAATTTATGCAGCTTTTCTTGATTACCGGATTTCCTCTTTTGGCAATACTCTTTCATTTCTGACATTTGGTCTAAAGGATTTTTAGTTCCATTAATGAGCTGGGTAAAAAAACGAAGTTGGATATCATTCAAAGAAAAAGATTGAGACAGCTGTTCTTTTTCTGATAGGGTGAAATTCGCCAAACCCTTTTGTGAAGCATTAAGGAAAGAACAAACACCCTCGATTTGCATATCCGTAGGTAACTGTTGTTCCATCAAATGCAAGGGAAGCCCTTCATCCCCTTCGCAATATAATAAAACAGCGACACTTTGCTTCCGATCTCGTCCCGCCCTGCCTATCTCCTGAAGATATGCTTCCATCGTGGATGGCATATGAAAATGGATAACGTATCTGACATCCGATTTATTTACACCCATGCCAAAAGCACTTGTTGCACATATAATTTTCAACTGACCAGAAATGAATTGCTGCTGAATGAGCATCCTTTGTTCCTGTTCCATGCCACCGTGATAATAATTGACACTGTCAATCCCGTTTTCCTGTAAAAACCCAGTGACCGATTCCGCAACCTTTTTAGATGAAAAATAAATAATACCGCTCCCTGTAAATTTCCTTACAAGCTCCAGTACACGGGATAGCTTTTCATCGTAACTGATCAGGCGCTCGACAATTATTGCAATATTTTCTCGATCAACAGATGAGACGATTTCTTCGGCTTGACCAATTTCGAGTTTACTTACGATGTCCCTTCGGACTTCAGTGGTTGCAGTTGCTGTCAGGGCAAGCGTCAACGGATTGTTCAACTCACGCCTCACTTCTCCTAAATTCAAATAATCCGGACGGAAATCGTAACCCCATTGTGAGATACAGTGTGCTTCATCTATGACGAACAAACCGATTTCTATCGATTTCAAGGATTTTAGTACACTCTCAAGACTTAGCATTTCAGGAGATAAAAAGATAAAACGATACCTATGTAAACGATCGAGAGCTTTCCTTTTTTGATTTAGCGTCAAAAAAGAATTGAGGGTCAATACGCTTTTTTCGCCACTCATCTTTAGCTGATCTGCCTGATCCTGCATTAATGATAATAATGGGGAGACAATTAGGACAGTCTTATTTAAAAGGTAAGCCGGCAGCTGATAACACAATGATTTACCGGATCCGGTAGGTAGCATCGCTAATGTATGACGTCCGGACATCAATGATTCGATCACTTCTTTTTGTCCAGGACGAAATTCATCAAATCCAAATTTTTCTTTTAGGACACGTTCTATATTCATCATCCATCACCTATTTTCGCAAGTACAAGCCTGATCTGGAAAAAGCTTATCTGTTTATTATCGACCATCTGCTTGATGGCCTTAAGCTTTTTCGTACCAAGTTCATTAATAGCGGCTGCAATTTCCCTCTCATCGTCGAGAGACACATAATCGGCAATCGGAAAACTTTTATCCGATAGGACAATTTCGACTAGGTGATCCTCAATGGTGTTGACTTTCAATCGGCGGACCTCAGCTATTTCCCCAAGGTTTTTCCCTTCTTGGATGTATCGTAAAGTAGTTTGTGTAGATTGTGTCAAATGAGGATTTTCACCCCTTTGCCAATCATAGATCAACGTTGACAAAAGGGGGTAATCCGTTCCCGTTTCCATTTCAGAAAGCATTTGATGCAACGAGTCAAGGAAAGTAAAGCGGATAAACTCTTCTTCTAGATCTTTCCTTTTTGCAATCTGTTCAAACGTAAGCCCAATCCTGTTTGTCCCAGTTAATTTCATAATGAAAACATCTCGTTTCAAATCACTTTGACTTTCTAAAAGGGATATCAGTTCTTCATATAGATGTTGCGCAATCAACTCTCGGTCCTGACGATTGGCATGTAAAAATTCCTTTACGAAAAATTGGATTTTGGGATTTCTTTGTATCGGATAAAAACGTCTTTCATTGTGGACAATATGGGATATGGTTTGAATGAGTAAGTTTAACCTTCCCCAGAAAACCGGGGTGATATTGTGATACTTCCAACCATTTATAAAATTCGGAAAAGGATTATTATTGAAGTAATCGACTAACATCCCCTCACCTTGCATACTAATTTCAAATGCATCTGATTTATCCGTTAGATTTATGTATTCATGGTCAAGGAACTGTTCAATGTTTTGATTTAACTGCTGACGGGTAAATCGTGGTATTGTCCCAAATATATTCGTCAACCCGAATAAATGGGCATCCTGGATTGTTTGTGACGACTTCTTCCCCTGAAGCATATGGTATATAGCATAAATGGAACGTTCACCTTGAAATTTTTTTATCGCATATAGAATGATTGCCTGTAGATAATTATTCATGGGACTCACATCCTTGTTTCATTTATCCAATAAACCTATTGTAACAAAAAACTGCAAAAACCGCCGTTATTATTGATGAATACAAGGAAAATTATGTGACTAAATGACGAATCATGGAAAGGGCCATGTTAATTATTTCGATGATTTTCGTTGACATCCTGCTACATGATAGTTATTATCAATACAATTTCTATTGAAAAGTTTGGCATTCGGTCTTACAATAAGAAAGAGATAATAATCTGAAATAAAAAGATTATCAGTTGTCTATCAACTTAGGAGGGGTTATATTCATGGCTAAATTTACTATTGTGGATAAAGAAACATGCATCGCTTGTGGCGCTTGCGGAGCAGCAGCACCAGATATATATGATTATGATGACGAAGGGATTGCATTTGTTACCCTTGACGATAACGAGGGAATCGTTGAAATTCCAGATGTACTTATAGATGACATGATGGATGCATTTGAAGGATGTCCAACGGATTCTATTAAAGTTGCTGATGAGGCATTTGACGGGGATGCACTAAAATTCGAATAAAGGTACAAGCCATTTTCAATCGAGAATGGCTTTTTTTTTGGACAATTTCATTGCATCTTCCCCTGCCAAATTAAACGGACATAAAAAACAACCGAATTTGGATATCGGTTGTTTTTATGTTTCTATCGTAAATGCCATTAAGCATTTTTATATAATGTTTGCTTATTGATCCATGCCTGTAATTTAATGAACAACAACATGAATACAGATGTTATAAGCACGCCTTTAATTACATTGAAAGGCAAGATTGCCGTCGTGATTAACTTTCTTGATTCGGGTGCCGACATTGCATCCCATCCCATAAAGAAGGTATAAGCCGGTAAAAAGACATAATAGTTTAAAACACTCATAAATACTGCCATGGAAACTGTTCCCGCAAGTAAAGCGAACGTCATCCCTTTTTTTGAATTGATTTTCTGAAATACATAATAAGTTGGCAAGACAAACAGTATTCCGGCTATAAAGTTAGCAATATGCCCCACAGGTACAGCTGTCAAGGTCCCTGTCATGACTAAATCCAATAGGTTTTTAAGGAATTCAACTAGAATTCCTGCCATAGGACCAAAAATCAATGCCGCCATCAATGCTGGTATGTCGCTAAAATCAACATTCAGAAAAGGTGGAAATCCTGGAAACGGAAAATTCAAAAGCATCAATAAATAAGAAATGCTTCCCATCATTGCCAGCGTGACCGTTTTTTTCACTTTATTCTTTTTCATAGTTCTCTCTCCTTCTTTTCCGATCTACCTGAAAAGAGGTTAGTGTTCCTTAATGATGTCGATGCTCAATAAAAAAACCTTTAATTCCAATAGAATTAAAGGGATAAATTAAAGGTTACATCAAACAAACGTATCAGCAAATGACTGTTGAAACGCACTCAGGAACCTCCATCTTCTCCCATCCAGACTATACTGTCGGCTTTGGAATCACACCAAATCCTGCCCCGTAAGGCTCGCGGGCTTAGAAGGAGAACTTCCTTCATCACCGCCGGTGGGGAATTGCACCCCGCCCCGAAGATAGACCTATAAAATTTTTAGTTTCCTTTCGTTTCCGAAAGGTGCGTTAAGTAGCTTTGTATCAGCAGTTTATTCTTATAGGCGATTTAATGTGTTTCCACTAATCCCCTTTGAAAACCCGCTTTTCCAACCAAGTTTCCTACCAAAAACCTACCGTTTCTCCACCACTTAATTTATTTGATTTTATCATGCAAATTTAAAAAAGCAAGAAATAAATTTCCGCCTTTAACCTTTGGTTTTAATTTAAGGATAATTTATCCAACGAATTTTAGAGTATGTTTTTTCAGCAATAGGTAATTGGAATTTAAAACAATACACGTTGCAATCAGTCAAATTTTCCGATTCCTCCTGCATGTATCTTTCTTTGATCAGAGGCCTTTTCTTTTAGGCAAACGGCTGACAACGCGTTTTAATCGCTCCAGAAGTTTTTTCTGTTTATCCTGTTGATCCGCATTATAAATCGCTATACTTCCTGTCTGGCCGCCAATTGATTAGTGGGACCAAAGATCTTACATTTCTCTTACGCAATGCCATGAGTTCACCTTGCCGCATTCGAAGCCAATATGAAGATCAGCTTTTTACGGTACTCAAATCCGCTAAGATTTACTTACTTTATCTTTGGTCCAGTAATCCACTTTGGGCTTACCAGAGCTTGGTTTTGAGCTTTTATCCAACAGGAAAAAAGGATTCTTTAGTATTCAGCTGAATCGTCAGAAGAGCAGAGGTCATAGTACTTGTCTACTCGAGAAGATAAGGAAGGACCGAAAAGTATTTTTTCTCTGTTAAATACAGTTAGGATGAATATCTATGGTCATGGTGAATGTCCATTTATAGATTAAAAGGTTTAAAACAATAATTGGATATACAAAATGATGATTCGGAATAATGTAAATAATTTTTCTTTTTTAAGCAATCGATGAGGAAGCCATTATTATGGCGGCCTTCCACACACGATCAGGATGATAATTATTGTTTTAAGCGCTTACATCCATTTAAGTCAAATTGACATAATTACCATTTCAATTGTAAAATTAACTGAAATTTAAGATAATTACTCTCCCTTAGGAAGGTGTTTAGCATGTATCGGATTTTAGTGGCAGATGCCATCAAACCAGAAGGACTCGGACCGCTATCAGAGGCATCCCATATTCTTCTTATTCAGAAGACAGTAGAGGAAGCGGCAAATGAACTTGATCGGATTGATGCAATACTTGTAAGAAGTGCAACGAAGGTAACGGAAGATTTAATGAACCGTATGCCGCAGTTGAAAATCATAGCACGCGCTGGTGTCGGCGTCGATAACATAGACATCCCCGCAGCGACAAAACGCGGGATTGTCGTGGTTAATGCACCCGACGGAAATACCATTTCAACAGCAGAACATACATTTGCGATGATGGCTTCCATGATGCGCCACATTCCGCAAGCTTATGCTTCATTAAAGAATGGGGAGTGGAAACGTTCTTCATATACAGGAACGGAACTTCGCGGTAAAACATTGGGTATAGTCGGCTTTGGACGTATCGGAGGGGAAATTGCCAAACGTGCTAAAGTGTTTGGTATGGATGTCATTGTCTACGATCCGTTCCTTACTGCCGATCGTGCAAAGAAAATGTCCGTTACATCCCTGCCCTTAGATGAATTGCTTCCTAAAGCAGACATCATTACTGTGCATACTCCCCTAACGAATGAAACTAGAGGATTGATCAATAAAGAAAAACTGCTTACCTGTAAAAAAGGCATATATGTACTGAACTGCGCCCGTGGCGGTATTCTGGATGAAGATGACTTATATGAAGCGATAGTTGAAGGACATGTTGCGGGAGCGGCACTGGACGTTTTCGTCGAAGAACCTCCACTTGGCCATAAACTGCTTGAACTGGATAGCGTCATAGCTACACCTCATCTAGGTGCATCTACGAAAGAGGCCCAATTAAATGTGGCCGTACAGGTTGCCCAAGAAGTATTGACCTATTTCGAAGGAAATCCAGTCTCAAGTTCCATCAACCTTCCAGCCATTTCTAAAGAAGTCTTTGAAAAGGTACAACCATTCTATCAACTTGTTCAGCAAATGGGATCCATTGCTTCTCAGTGCATGAAAGAAGGAATTCAGGAAATCTCCGTTACGTATGCTGGAGAATCATTGGACTTCGATACAGCGATTCTGACAAAAAGTCTGATCTCAGGTTTCTTCAAATCAAGAGTTGATGCAGCCGTCAATGAAGTGAATGCCCTGCTGATCGCAAAAGAGCGTGGCATCACAGTTGGTGAAAAAATCTCTACGGACTCTTTAGGGTACTCTAACTTGATCAGCCTTAAAGTAAAAGGTGACAACCGTGAATTAACAATCAGTGGAACTTATATCGAAAATTACGGTTCTCGAATTGTTAGTTTGAATGATTTCAAAATCGACTTTCATCCGGAATCGAATTTACTTTATATCCAGCATACCGATAAACCTGGTGTTATTGGTAACGTAGGTAAGATCCTTGGTGACCACGGAGTGAATATCGCCACAATGCAGGTAGGTCGTAAAAAAGCTGGCGGGGAAGCCATCATGGTTCTGAGCTTTGATGAACCCTTAGAAGACAACATGAAACAATTTTTAATGGAAATAGATGATATTACGTTCATGGCCCGTATTTCATTATAAGAAGAAAAAAAGTGCCTTCATGCGCGGGCACTTTTCTTTTAGGGTGTTTATTATGTACGTTCTTTTCAGCACCATTACATGTACTTCTCCCCATCATTTAGCCTAACTCCCTGCATCAATTGACTTGGTTCGGTGCTTTGGGCACCACTATGTCTTCAGTTAAATTCAGCTGGCCTACCTCTTCAATAGGAGCATTTTCAAATTTCACTTTTTCAAAACCAAAATCCTTAGCAATGAAGAGAATGGCTTCTAAAGCTTGAAGGGATTCCTTGCTATTTTCAATAGCAGCTTGATCTGATAGATTAATGATCACAAGATCTCCTTTTGAACGTATACTTTCCCAATTCAGGTCATCCGGGATTGCAGGTGATATTCCCCCAATGTCCGGCTTCCCTTTTCCAGCTTGAAGCGCCTCTTCGAAGTCCTGATAATCCAGATTGCTTGGAACAAGAAACCTTGGAGAGGATTCATCTCTTTGGTAAAAAAGGTATGTGCGTTTTTTTTGATGAGGAATATCCGCCTCCTTTAAAAATCCTGCATGTGCAAACATTGCACCTTGCTTACCACCTGTAGAAAAAGTCATCTTCTCTATATTATTATAGGAAAGCGTTTCTTCCATCGAGTGGAGAAAAAGTGTATCATCATCCAATAGCCGGCTGTTTTTTCGAAAGTCAATATGAGCAGTGGTCATATCTTTTCCTTGGCTAATCTTTATATCAAGCGGAAAGTAGTCAAATAGCCCATATTGCTCTTCATCGATATCGGACATTTGGTTAACTAACCGATTCAGTGTATTCGATTCGTCATTATGTTTGAGTTTTATTGAGATGGGAACGATGAAATTCATTTGATCATCCGGTATACCCATGGTAATGAACGAAGCATTTTTCAGGTCGTCTTGATAAATCGCATGTACAAAAGTTTTTTCCTTTTCACCTTTTAATGGTTCTATTTCTGAAACCTCGTCGTTAGATTCAATTTCCACTCGCTTACCCAAAAACTCTTGATTATCCTGTTTATCTTCTGATGTATCTTCTTTGATACCCTGCCGTTCATGTTCTGTCATTTCCTTATTTTCAGAAATGGAAAATTTCCCATTACTGCCGGTCTCCTCTTGACTTGTAGTTCCTTTTTTCCCAATAATTAATGATGACGCAAAAACAACCAATAAGAATAAGGAGGTAACACCCGCAATTAGAGGCATCCAGTGTTTCTTTCTCTTTTTATCATGTATTCCCGCAAACACCTCTGCCTTTGTTCGGTCATCTTTTAATTTTGGAAGTTCGCGCAGCATGTCTTCAATTTCGCTTTCTTTCCAACGGGATTTTCTCAATGCGGTGGCCCTCCTTCCCTGATGAATCTTCCATCAATTTTTTGATTGCCTTTAAAGCACGGTGCTGGGTCGTTTTCACCTTACTTTCACTCCAATTTAATACTTCAGCAGTTTCCGTAATGGACATGCTCTGAATATATCGTAAAATGATGACGGACCTTTGATTCGTGGTACACCGGTTTAAGCATTGATAAATATCTTGGATATCATCGTTCATGATAGCCACTTCTTCCGGAATGGGCTGTGAATCTTTAATCAATTGCCTATCCCAATCAAAGTTAGGGAAGATTTTGTCTTTCCACCCTTTTTGTTTCCGAAAAAAATCAATTGTCACATTTCTTGCAATCGAATAAATCCACGTTTTTTCACTGCTTTTTCCTTCGAAGCGTTCATAGGCCTTCAATACCCGGATATAGACCTCCTGAACAAGGTCCTCAGCCGTTTCACGATTTTTAGTCATATAATAAATGAATTGATAAATTTCTTGATGATATTTTTCATAAAGATCGTGGAAAACGGAATCCTTCATTTCCCCACATCCGTTCATAAATATAGTCGTCATTCCTAAATAAAAGTTACATACCTCGGCTTTAATCTTATTATAAAATTCCGTAAATTGCCACATATCCGAGGCTTCTCATCTTTCTCCTAAAAAAAAAACAAAGACAAGTTGGAAATGAATCCAATTGCCTTTGTCTTCACAGTTTTGTATGAAACAAGATTTTTTGGCAAGCTACCCGTCATTCATTCAGCATTTTCCATAATTCGAGGCAGGATAAAACTGAACGTTGTCCCTTTATTAGGTAAACTGTTTACCGAAATGTAGCCGTCATGGGCATTGATTATATTTTTTACGATTGCCAAACCCAATCCGGTACCTGATCTGCCGCGGGTCCTTGCTTTATCCGCTTTATAAAACCTCTCGAATACAAAAGGTAAATCCTCTTCGGGAATACCTGATCCAGAGTCCCTCACATCAATGATCAGACCCCTTCGATCACTAGTCCTCTGGATGACATCAATGTTACCGCCTGAAGGAGTATGACGAATCGCATTATCAATTAAATTAGTCAAAACCTGTTCAATCCGGTCAGGGTCAAATTGCCATTCGATTTCATTGTCTTGAAGACTGGCTGATATTGTGATCCCCTTTTCTTTGGCAAGTCCGGAAAACTTACTTGTTATCCGCTTTAAATAAGGAGATATAGGCACACATTCAAAGCTAAGGTTCATTTTTCCCGATTCCAATTTAGCCAGATCAAGCAGGTCATTGACTAAACGTCCCATTCTCAAAGATTCATCATAGATGATTCGGGCCATTTCCACCTTTTCCTCTTCACTGCTCGCAATGTCATCTACGATCGCTTCACTATATCCTTGCAACATAGAAATTGGCGTTCTTAACTCATGGGAGACATTCGCTATGAAATCCGTCCTAAGTTTGTCCATACGTCTTTCATCACTCATATCCCGTATGATGGCCACCGCTCCCCGGATATTGTCGGCATTTGTATATAGCGGGCTGACAATCAAACCCCAATCACGGCCTTGCAAGGTAATTTCACCGACTCGCTCCTTATCGAAGGACTCTGATTCATCAAAAAGATTCATCAAAACCAAGGGGACATTCACGTTATCCTCCCGGTTATAGCCTTTCTCAAAGTACCAGGATTGCAGAAACCTTTCCGCTGGCGGATTCGTTTCAAGGATTGTGCCATCTTTATTGAAGGTAATGACCCCATCAGCCATACTGCTAAGAATGCTTGAGAGATGTTCTTTTTCCTGACTAAGTGCATTCATATTGAATTTCAGTTGCTTTCTCATCTGATTAAACGCTATGGCCAACTCACCAATCTCATCTTGAGTCAAGATAGGAACCTTTGTATCAAATTTTCCCCGGGCAATCGCTAGCGCGGCTTCCCTCATCTTCACCAATGGGGCATTGATTCTTGTAGATAAAAAGAAAGCAAAAATCGTTGTCAATATGATGGCGATGCCCGCTGCCAATAAAATGAACTGTGTAGTGGACTTTGTGGTTTCTTCCATGGATTCCAACGATTGAAATAAGAAAACTTCATCCTGTTCCCCATTCAATTCAAGTGGAATCCCTACAACAATTGCGGATAATTCCTCTTTACCCGCATCATCGGATAACGCGATTTCCTTTTTGACTGTCTTTCTATCCGTAAAAACCTTGAGCAATTCGGGATCATTCTTAATGAATTCCGCCGTGATTTCAAACTCCTTTTCTCCTCCGATGGATGAGAATACCATTTTTTCATCGTTAAGAATGATCATTTTCGTTTCGTTGCCTATTAATTCCGAAGCTATTTGTAAAACCTCATTGTTAGATCCTTGATGGTCATTGGTTACCTTAATGATTTGTTCAGCCGTTTTGGTTAAATTATTTTCAATATTTTCAATTTGGAAGTTCTGAAAGAATTCGACCAGCAGAACGGTTAAAACGATTAATACAAACGACACGAGCAATAGGATCGTTGCCCATAGCTTCCCAACAACACTGCCCCATAGCATCAGTCATTAATGACTTCGAACTTGTAACCTACACCCCAAACAGTGACAATCATCTTGGCTGCGTTTTCGGATATGCGGTTTAATTTTTCACGTAAGCGTTTAACATGCGTGTCTACAGTTCGAAGGTCTCCAAAGAATTCATAGTGCCACACTTCTTTTAACAATTGCTCTCTATCGAAAACTTTATCGGGGGATTTCGCTAAGAAATATAATAATTCATATTCTTTTGGTGTTAAAGAAACCTCTTTGCTATCAGCAAGTACACGGTGGGCATCATTATCGATCGTTAGATGTGAGAAGACGATCACATCTTTTGCCGTTGTTTCCGTCTGCATGTAACTCGTGCTTGAAGAGCGACGTAATAAAGCTTTTACCCTTAACACGACTTCACGAGGACTGAACGGCTTTACGATATAATCATCGGTACCCACTTCGAACCCTTGAACGCGGTTCACTTCTTCCCCTTTAGCAGTCAGCATGATAATAGGTGTCGTTTTCTTCTCCCTTAATTCACGGCAAACTTCGATTCCATCTTTACCAGGCATCATAATATCCAATAAAATTAAATCATAATCATTATCAAGGGCTTTTGATAAAGCCATATCTCCATTTTCAGCTTCATCGATTATGTATTCTTCTCTTTCCAAATACATCTTTAACAGCCGGCGGATTCTTTCTTCATCATCCACCACGAGAATTTTAATAGCATTATACATTATGTAATCAGCCTCCTATCATATATTCTACAAAATGAAAACTTCAATGACTAATACTTTTTCCTTTCAAAGTACGATAAGATACCATTTCGTATAGATTCTTTGGACTTTTTCACCATTTTGTCACAAAAAAAGACTTCAACCGCTCACATAGAATTCATGATGGCCATTTCACCGAAATATCCTTTTAAAGTGAGAGGCACGTAAAAAGGGATCATTCTCCAGAAAAATCGATTAGCCAACTCCTCGACGTTTCTATCAAAAGACCCCCTTCATCTAATTATTACAATACAGATTCAAGCATATGAATGCAAACCAGCAATTACAAGATTAACGAATATCAAGTTAAATATCATTATGGCAAAACCGATGACGGCAAGCCAAGCTGATTTTTCCCCTTGCCACCCCTTTGACATGCGCAGATGCAAGAAAGCCGCATAAAACAACCAGGTAACCAGTGCCCATACTTCTTTCGGATCCCAGCCCCAGAATCGTGTCCAGGCCACTTGAGCCCAGATCATTGCAAAAATGAGGGCACCGAGTGTAAAGACCGGAAAGCCGATAAGGACCGAACGATAACTAATCTCGTCCAATAAATTCAAATTCACGTTTTTAACGATCGGTTTAATCAATGCCGCCACTCTTTTGCGAGCAATCAGCCTTATTAGGCCATAGAGGACGAGCCCCATACCGATTGACCAAATGACTGTATTCAGTTTCTTAGCATTGATCAATGGAGGCATGTTGACCAGTGGTTCAAACCGATCCGCCTCGGTTAGTTTCCCTTCATTTGGACCCACTAACGCCGGGAGATTGAATTCCTGTTTAACCTCAGCACCATGTTTATCGACCCAATCAAAATTCGCCTTATAATCCATGGCCGCAAAAGTAGAAGTGATGATGACAAAACCGATAGTGCTGACTAATGTGAACATGATGACTTCAAGCCAGAACGTTCTTTTGCTTGATTTTGCCTGATCGACGAATTTGACTAAGTAAATGATGGCTGCAACGAAACTTATGGCTAGGATCGACTGTCCTGCCGCTGCAGTCGTTACATGGATATGGAGCCAATCGCTCTGCAATGCAGGAATGAGTGGCGAAATTTCTGTAGGGAACATACTTGCATATGCGATTATCAATAACGCAATCGGTAAAGCGAATAACCCAAGGGCGGGTGTTTTATAAAGGAAATAAATTAATATGAAAGCACCGACCAGCATCATTCCGAAAAAGGTCGTAAATTCAAACAGGTTACTTACCGGGGCATGGCCGGCAGCGATCCATCTAGTGATGAAATACCCAATTTGCGCAGTGAAACCGAGAATGGTAATGAAAATGCCCAGTTTAGCCCATTTATTTTGTTTCTTTTCCTCCGCTCCACTTTTATCCTTTATCGATCCCCCGAATAAAAAGGTAGCGAGCAGATATAATAAGAAAGCTGCATATAAAAAGTTACTGCTTAATTCAGCCATTTAAAACTTCCCCCTTAGTAGAAGATTTCTCCTCCTCAAGTTGATCCGTTGGTTCGCAAAGAGATGTTGATTCTATCGCTTGTTCTATATCTCTTTTAATACCGTGCCAGTTTTTGTTTGTATGGCCGGCCATTAATATTTCATCATCCTTCCTCTTGATCCATATACGCCGGTGATTCCAATAAGAGCCTTGGACAACGCCTATCATGAAAATGATTCCACCTGTGAATAGGATCCAAAGCGTTAAATCCTTCCTTACGGTCAAAGCCGTGACATCTTGGGTTTCCACACCATTAAAAGCCATTTTATAAGTGTTTTCCCCTAAAGGCTCCACAGTCTCTTTAATCGCAACGAAACTGACTTCACCCTCTGGCTTATCCGGAGTATGCATTTTAAAGATAAATGCTGGATTATTCGGAATCTTCGATATCGTTCTAGGTACACCTTTTTCATCGAATTCGAAATCAGGGAAGTAACTGATCAAATCAACAGAATATCCTTCCTTCAACTCGTATTTCTTTTGAGGATTATTCAAATCAACCTTTAAGCTGCCATATTTCTCCTCGGTTTTTTTATTTATTAAATTAAAAGCCATCGTACTGAGCTCATCAAGCTTATAATCTACTTGGTAAAGGGCATAATGATCATATTTCAGAGGTTCATTGACTTTGATTTTATAATCTTTTACCTTATCAAGATCCACCTTTTCCCCTGGTATTGATTCTCCCTTGCGCTCATAGAGCGTAACATCAGATTGATAGGTTTTGGCTATCGTACCGGTTTTATCTATTGCAGCACTGTATTGTTCATCTTCTTCATTTCCTTTGTCATACACCTCTAAGGTGAATTCATTATTCTGAAGATAGTATTCACCATTTGTACCCGGGATTTCTTTTCTCTCACCTTCCCGTAGCCAAAGTACTTTGTCGATATACATCCCGGGGACAGAACGCAATAATGCTCCAATTAAGAAAATGATAAGTCCAATATGATTTACATAGGGTCCCCAACGTGAAAAACGCCCCTTTTCGGCAAGTATATGACCGTTTTCCTCGCGAATATGATAACGCTGCCTTTTTAATCTATTCTTTACTTCTTCAAGGTTTATATCTTGGTCTTCAAGCTTTGTCACTCCATAAAGCCTCTGACGCTTCATGAAACCGTCATGACGTGTGACCCCTTGTTTTTTTAATGATCGATATAATGGAAAAAAACGATCGATACTGGCAATCAGGAGTGATGTGCCCAGCATGCCTATGATAATCAAATACCACCATGAACTATATAAATTATGGAACCCGAGTTCATAATACACCTTCCCGAACCAGCCGTATTCCAGTTCATAATGTTCTGCAGGCGTCGCGGTTGAAGGTATATACATTTCCTGGGGTAAGATCGTCCCGATAGCTGAAGCGACCAAGGCAATGACAATGAGCGTCACCCCTACTTTAACGGAAGAAAAGAAGTTCCATATTTTATCGATGATCGTTTTTTTATATGTTTGTGAACGCCTGGCAGTTCCTTCATATCGCATATCAATAAGCTTGTTTTCTTTTTCGTTACCAAGGACCATCCCGCATTTCCCACAAATCTTTGTGCCAAACGGATTTACATGACCGCAATCGCATTTTACTTCTTTCATGTCAAAAACTCCCCAATATTATGGTTTAATTCTCTCCATATGCTTTTGGATGCTCTCTTCTGTCAAAGCTCCGGTGATGATATCTACCACTTTCCCCTCTTTATCGACCAAAAAGGTGACTGGCAAAATATCCACGCGATAGGCATTTTCCACTTCCCTGCCTTTATCGATCATGACTGGAAAGGTAAGATTATGCTTTGTAATAAAATTATTGACAGCATAGTCAGATTCCCCGACATTGACCGCTAATATCTCAACGCCCTGGTCCTTAAAGTTTTTATATTGATTTTCCATATAAGGCATTTCATATTCACACGGCTTACAATATGTACCCCAAAAGTTCAGGAAGACGCCTTTTCCTTTGTATTCAGAAAGTTTATGCTCTTTGCCTTCCATATCAGTCAAAACGAAATTGGGTGCATCTGATCCTTTTCTCAGACTTTCATTCTTATCTTTAGTGAAGTTCGTATAAAGGGCAAACACTAAAGCTGCACCTAAAAGCAGAAGAATGATGGTCCTGCCTATTAGGCGTCGCTTCTTCTTATCCATAGAGATCCTCCTAATGCCACACTAAATTTAACCATACCATTATACCATTCAACACCATGCCCATTTTATTTACATTTCTGAAGGTTTTGTGACATTCATTCCCGATTCATGAAAGAAAAGGTATTTACAGGTTGTTTTCCACCACCCATTCTTCCAGAGGAAGAATGGGGTAGTGGTTTCAACCTATTAATAAAGGAAAAATTCTTTTTTACATTCTCCGCTGTTTAGGTTCGGTCGATGCTAAAGTCCTCATTAATTTAACTTCATGTGGAGTCAGCTCCCTGGAATCTCCTGCTGTTAAACCGTCCAAAGTCAAGAAACCATATTGTTCCCTCTTCAATTTTATGACGGGATGGCCGATTGCTTCAAACATCCTGCGGACTTGCCTGTTCCTGCCTTCATGTATTGTGATTTCAACAATGGCCGTTTCCTTTTTTTTGTCGGTAGACAATACCCTAGTCTTGGCTGGAGCAGTCTTCCCATCCTCCAATTTGATACCTTTATCCAACTTTTTCAAGCTTTCACGCAAAGGCATCCCTTTTACTTTTGCAACATACACTTTATCCACTTCATGCTTCGGATGCATTAACGTGTTTGCAAATTCTCCGTCATTGGTTAAAATCAACAAACCTGAAGTATCGTAATCCAAGCGGCCAACTGGATAAATCCGCTCATTGATGTAAGGGAAATAGTCCGTTACGACTTTTCTATTCTTATCATCCGAAACTGCCGAAATGACGCCGCGCGGTTTATAGAATAGGAAATAAACAGGAGCTTCTTTTTCAAGCGGGACTTCATTAACCTGAACCTTATCATTAGGACCCACCTTCACGCCTAATTCCTTCACTACTTTGCCGTTCACTTTTACCTTGCCTTCTAAAATCAACTCTTCTGCTTTACGGCGGGAAGCCAGTCCAGCATGTGCTATCACCTTTTGTAATCGTTCCATCTATCTTCACCCCATAGTATAATCATTCGTTTGTTATTGTCTATACATACACAATCATACAATTATTACATATAGAGAGGCAAAAACAAAAGGTTTTTCGCGATTAAGAGCTTTTCTTTTATCAATACACTAATAATGAGACTGTTAAATGGTCTGGTTTCCATAATGAGTGTAACATAGCTTATTTTTCCATACAAAAAAATGTTTCTTTTAGATGAAAGTTTGGACCCCATTTAAAATCGATAGCCCATCATAGCCGTTAGTTTAAGAAAAAGACAAAAAAAAAGAAATGGGATGCCCATTTCCTTCCTTTTACTTCATTCCGAAAACTAGTGTGACAACGATAACGGCAGCTATGATTCCGATCAGGTCCGCCAAAAGACCGACCTTAAGGGCATCACCCATTTTTTTGATCCCGACCGCTCCAAAATAAACGGTCAATACGTAGAATGTGGTGTCTGTACTTCCCTGAATCGTGGCAGCCAGGCGTCCAACGAATGAATCCGGTCCATAAACCGATATAAGGTCGCTGGTCATGCCTAAAGCGGCTGTTCCGGATATTGGTCTAATAATCGCAAGGGGTAAAACCTCAGACGGAAAATGAAGAAAGGAAAGCAATGGGTTTAATAATTGTACAATGAAGTCCAATGCCCCTGATGCCCTAAATACCGAAATCGCCACAAGCATGCCTACCAGGAAAGGGATGAGGGAAAAGGACATGTTGATCCCTTCTTTCCCACCCTCGACGAAGGTCTCATAGGTGGGAATCCTTTTCAATGTACCGTACAGTAATATACAGAGGATCAAAATCGGTATCATCCAAATTGATATGGTGGTCATCCAGTGCAACATCCTATTCCCTCCCGCTTCTCTTTCTCCTGTAATAAAAATATCGGTCTATCGCTATTCCTCCAACGGCAGAAATGGCTGTTGCTATTATGGTCGGGAAAACGATGTCCGTCGGGGAGTGGGCATCGTAATTCATGCGGATTGCAATAACAGTCGTCGGAATCAACGTTACGCTTGAGGTATTGATCGCTAAAAAAGTGACCATCGAGCGGCTTACCGTTGCTTTTCCTCCATTTAGTTTCTTTAGCTGCTCCATGGCTTTAATACCAAGAGGTGTAGCTGCATTCCCTAAACCGAATGTGTTTGCCATCATATTCGAAAGGATATATCCCATAGCCGGATGATTAGGCGGTACTTCAGGGAACAGCCATCTCATGAATGGCTTGAACAAGTTGGATAGTTTATCAAGCAGTCCCGATTCTTCCGCTATTTTCATCAAACCCAGCCAAAAGACAAGAATGCTCATCAGTCCCAGACAAAGGGTTACCGCTTCCTTTGCACTGACAAAAAGAGCTTTATTCACCTGATCCATGGTCCCATTAATCATGCCAAATACAATACCGATCACAAACATCCCAACCCAAATGTAATTAACCATTTTGTTCGATTCCCAATACCGCTTCAAATACCTCGGCCCATGATGATTGGAACGATTGTTGCTTGAAGCTTTCTTTTGATTCCCCATAAAAAATTGAACGCGTACCTATTTTCTTTCCATCGAGATAGATGGATGCCCTGCCGACCACTTCCGGGATTTTCCTTTTATCTTTCCAAACCTTCTGAGGCTTCAACAATTTCATTTTCACATTGACCAACTTTGTCTCTTCTTTTGTTAGTGGGTATGAAAAATCCTTTTTAATGTAGACATGCCCTTTATATATTTTATTTTCCATATTCTTTACCATGCCTTCAGGTAAAATTTCTGTTGGCTTATAATCCTTAAAGGCAGATTCGTACATTTGAATATGATCATTCCAATCATCCGGACCATTCAATGTCACTGCAATCAGGTCATGCCCGTTTTTTGTTGCCGTCGTGACCAAGGTACGTTTTGCTAGTTTGGTATACCCCGTTTTCCCCCCTGTGCAATACTCATATAATTGTGTAAGTAGGCGATTTTTGTTTTTCCATACATAATCCCATTGTTCTGTGGAATTAGGTGCCCTATGTTCCTTTGTGCCGGCAATCTTGGCATACGTTTCATTTTGCATGGCATAACGAGTGAGTATGGCCATATCATATGCGGTTGAATAATGATTTTTCGTATTATCCAAACCATGTGGATTTGAAAAATGAGTATTTTTCATCCCGATTTCTTCCGCCTTTTGATTCATCATCCAGACGAATCCATCCAGGCTTCCGCCAACCTTTTCACTGATTGCGACTGCTGCATCATTGCCTGAACGAAGCATCAAGCCATAAACCAAATCTTCGAGCTTAATTCTTTCACCTTCTTTTAAATAAAGGGATGATCCCTCCGTCCCGAAGGCAGTACTGCTCACCTTCACTTTTTCATCCATTAGTCCCGATTCAATAGCCAAGATAGCCGTCATTATTTTCGTAATGCTTGCTATACGATTCTTTTCATGGGCATTCACTTCATAAATGACCCTTCCGCTATCCTCATCCATTAAAATCGCACTATGGGCACTTACGGAAACCTTTGCTTTGGCGCTTTGTAAGGGTGCCATAAAAGACAACAGGAGAATGACGATACACAAACTTGATAACCCTTTATATGAAAAACGCATAAGTGCCCCCTCGTCTCTTTACTTGTTTTTGTACAAGTTTATGCAAATGGACAAGGGTTATGAATAAAAAGAATGTAAACCTTCATGATATCTCCATATTTTCAAAGATCATTTCCAATAAATAAAAAAATCGATAGGAGGACAGTCCCCTATCGATTTAGTGTTCTATCATACTAATAATGCAGCGATTTCATCTATTTTCTTAGCGCCGAATACCACTTCTTCATCATTGATGATCATAGCCGGCACGCTCATGACTTTATATTTCTTCTTAATTTCCTGGAAATTGCTTATATCGACCATTTCAGCTTCAACGTTAGGGTTTTCAATCGCTATGCGCTGTGCACCCACTACAACGTCTGGACAGTAGTGACATGCCAATGAAACCATAACCTTAATGTTCGCTTTTTTACTGATTCCCTTAATTGAATTCAATACGGCTGAATCCAATGCCTGACCTGGTCCGGCCAGGTTATAGATAGCCAAGATGAAGGAATTCAGCTCATGGCCGCCTGGTACACCGTGGTATTTGACGCCGCTGTATTCACCATTTGAATTTAAGAGGGAAACGACTGGGAACTTATCTGCATTGATTTTTGCTTCAATTTCCGTATTTTCCCCCTTGTTGTATAACTCAAGATGAAGATTTTCTCCTAATTCCGCAACATCCAACAAGAAGTCTCGCAATTCGACTGATTTTGGCAAACTTTCATCGACGATGGACACCAATGTAACGTCGCTCTCCATCTTGCCGAAGATTCCCTTCAGTTGGCCACGTAACGCATCACTTAATAAAGCGCTCTTTCCTGCTGGGACAGCGGCCTGTTCTTTTTTCGCCGGTTTTTCAACTTCAGGTTCATCTTTAATGCCTAAACGATCTTTTTCTTCAGCAATATATTTGCCGGCATCTGTTGCTGCAATCGCTCCGTCAGATACAGCGGTGATAATCTGGCGCAAAGATTTTGGCCTTAGGTCGCCCGCCGCATATACACCCTTCACATTAGTATTCATATCATCATCCGTGAGAATGTAACCAGCATGGTCCATTTCGATATGGCCAGTGAAAATCTCTGTTTTCGGCTCGTAACCAATGAAAACGAATACTCCAAACGTACTGTCTTCTTCCTTCGCCTTATATTCAAATTCTTCTTTAGTCTCGTTATTGATGAAGCGGGCACTTTGAATCATCCCGTCCCCATATACCCCAAGGATCTCCGTATTGAATTTCACTTCAATCTTATCATTTGCCATCACTTTATCAACGATGGACGGGGCACACGAGAAGCTTGATTCCCGGGCGATGATTGTAACCTTTGTAGCAAAGCGTGTCAGGAATATAGCTTCTTCAGCGGCTGCATACCCTGCCCCGATAACGAAAACTTCCAACCCTTCAAAGAATTCGCCATCACAAGTTGAACAATAAGCTACACCGCGTCCAGTGAATTCCTCTTCACCCGGAAAGCCCAATGTTCTTGGAGTAGCACCCGTTGCAATGATGACGGCGCGGGCCTGGTAGTCCCCACCAAGGGTTTTAACGACTTTTATCTCACCGGAGAAATCCACGCCCGTTACATCAGCTTTGGCGAATTCCACTCCAAAATCTTCATTTTGAAGCTTCATTTCTTCAACCAACCTTGGACCCGAAATATGGCGGATACCAGGATAATTGGCTATTTCCGATGTAGTTGCAGCTTGTCCGCCGCCAGTTCCTTTTTCAAGAATTATTGTCTTTAGTTTAGCTCTTCCTGCATAAACGCCCGCTGAGAGGCCTGCAGGACCGCCGCCAATAATTAATAAATCATATATTTTTTTCATATTTGTTCTCCTTGCTGAAAGAAAATGCGTGCTAAACTGATTATTTTGAAAAACAAAAGGCACTTATTTTAGGTAAGTGCCTTTTGTCATTAGATCTTGTCGGACGAATTGTCCCAGTA
Source organism: Peribacillus sp. YIM B13481 (assembly GCF_042787985.1). Taxonomy (NCBI): domain Bacteria; kingdom Bacillati; phylum Bacillota; class Bacilli; order Caryophanales; family Bacillaceae; genus Peribacillus; species Peribacillus sp. YIM B13481. The sequence continues at coordinate 72,158 of NZ_JBHZPE010000010.1, read as the reverse complement.
ATCGTAATCAATTGCTGTATATATCCATTAATCAAAGAAATGGATCATCCCATTAAAAATTAAAGTTTACCTACAAGGTCAAGGCTTGGTTCAAGAGTAGCTTCACCTGGAGTCCATTTTGCAGGGCAAACTTTATCTCCGTGTTCTGCTACGAATTGTGCAGCTTGAACTTTTCTCACAAGTTCTTCTGCATTACGGCCAATCCCTAAGTCATTAACTTCGTATGCTTTAATTTGTCCTTCTGGATTTACGATGAAAGTTCCGCGTAGAGCCAATCCATCCTCTTCGATTAATACACCGAATTGACGGGATAAAACGTTTGCTGGGTCAGCTAACATTGGATATTGAATTTTACCGATTGTATCAGTAGCATCAGCCCAGCCTTTGTGGCTGAAATGAGTATCTGTTGAAACTGAGTAAACTTCACAACCAATTTCCTTGAATGTTTCATAGTTATCTTGAAGATCAGCTAATTCAGTTGGACATACGAATGAGAAGTCAGCTGGATAGAAAAAGAATACTGCCCATTTTCCTTTAACATCTTCAAGTGTAACTTCTTTGAATTCTCCTGCATGGTAAGCTTGTACTTTAAAATCTTCAACTTGTTTATTGATCAATGACATAATAAATTCCTCCAATAGCTATTTTTTTATATGCTCCTATTTATAATAATTATTAAATAGAAATTAGTCAATAAATATACCTTAATAATTTTCAAGTTCACAAATTAGTCACAGTTTTTATATTGATATAAATCAATTATTTTAAAAAACCCATGGCACTTCAAAATCGCCTCTTTAACACATTTTAAATGTTATTTCAAGGTTAAAAACAAGACACATGCTCATTATTTCGGAAATTGATATCATCCCCTTTCCAATCAAATAAAAATATTCAAATGAGAATCAATGGCCGTTTCAAATAAAATTGTCAGTCATTCCTTTATATCATTGCCATATTTTCCCTAAAAGATTCTTAATACAGGATTTTCTGACAAAAAAAAACGAACCATCACGGCTCGTCTGCGAATTGGTTTTCCTTAGACATTTCTTTATTTTATCAATTATTGTTTTTTCCAAATAAGCTTCTTCGCTTCTGTGAACCTTACCGCTGTTTGCGGCCAGTTTACAACGTCCCACCATTTGTCCACATACCCTGCCCGATTATTTTTATATTGCAGGTAATAAGCATGTTCCCATACATCAAGAACAAGGATCGGGATCGTATCCCACTGGGTCAACACCATATGCAATTCCGATTGAAGTATTTCTAGCCGCCGCGCACGTGGAACCCAGACTAAAATCGCCCAGCCAACACCTACTACCTGTTTGGCCGCTTCACTAAAATGACTTTTAAACGCTGCAAAGCTTCCAAAATCCTTCTCAATCTGTTTAAGTAAATCTCCCTTTGGCTGTCCGCCCCCTCCTGGAATCATCACTTCCCAAAACAGCGTATGGAGATAATGGCCTGACCCATGAAAAGCTGCTTCCTTTTCCCAATGCTTCAACAAGGAAAAATCTTTCGTCTCCCTCGCTTTTTGCATCATCAATTCCGCTTTATTCAGCCCATCGACATATGCTTGATGATGCTTATCATGGTGCAGATACATGATTTCCCTTGAAATCGTCGGTTCCAACGCTTCATAGGCATAAGGTAATGGCGGAAGTGTATGCCTCCCAATCGGCACTGATTGCCTTTCCTGTATACTGAATTCTCTAGCGAGTTCTTCAATTTCTTCGTAGACCCGTGCCATCTCTTCCTCAATCAGGACCATATCCTCATCATCCATTTCTTCCTCATTCAAATCTTTTGTCAACTGGGAAAGTCGTTCAATATTTGACAACAATTGCGAATCGGTGATATCGATCTTCTCAAGATATTCCATGACTCCATCAACCCATTCACTTACGTCTTTTGCATACTCTTCTACATCAGACATCTTCGAACCTCCTCTTAACCTTCATGCACTTTTAATCATCAAAGTATTTTATGTTTCGATTAAGCGGAGATTCCATTTATAGCTAAAAAAACAGCTAGGCCTGTTAAGCCTAGCTGCTTCTCTATCTTGACTGTAACATTTTCGTCCGGTAATCCGTTTCATAAAACTCCAATTCTTCACGCATGGTCTGGAATCCACTTTCCACGGCCTTCAGAATGGAGATTATGCTGTCAGGTACAGTTTGGTGAAATTTAATCGAGTTTTTTCCTGTATAGGCAGATCTGCTGTCCTCAAACCACCGATCTGATTTTGGGGAAAAGTATTCTTCGATACATTGATGATAAACTCTATAAAGCGTCTTTTCAGCTGCAGCTTTATTGAAAACATCATTTTTCAGAACGATTTGGCAAGCCTCCAAGCCCTCTTCACAACTTACAAGCATTCTTCTTAAACTAGAAAGGATCCCTTTATAATAGGTTTCATCCCCGCTTTTTTCCTCTTGCAGCTTAGAATAGGTCGTCTCATTTATAAATTCTTCTAGTTGAGCCACTGTCGTTTCTAAAAACCCTTTTACATCCTCAAGCTGAGATTTTACCAATGTATTCCCCAACCGTGAACCCTCCTCAAAATGATTAAGATTGAATATAATAGTCAACATGTGATTCTATATCATATGGTTTAGCTTGGTCAATAGATATAAACACTTTCTCCAATTTTTCAAAATCTATATTTTCGAAATAACCAGCCAGCTCTTTTTCTGCATTTATATATATACGTTTTCGGTTAACCAGGCTCGGGTCTTTGAGTAGACAGACCATGGCAATGATATCGGCCATATAAATATCCCGGTTAGGGCTTTTGAATAGAGGATTGGCGGGATATGGGGTCCAAAGAGTGACCATCTCATCAAAATAGCGAAGATACAGTACATTCAGCGTCTTTTCTTCTCCATCCTTTATGTATTGTATAACGGATCGATTAAAGAAGTCCTCAGGTGAATTTGACTTTTCCTTTTCAAGCCCAAATCCATTGCATGCCACAATTCGCACCCGCAATCCCCCCGCATTCATTTTTTTCTATATTATCACAATTCAGGAAAAAATGTTATTCGATTGTTTGCTGAAATTTTTCAAAAAACAGATCGGCTTCACCATTTTCAAAGCTATCATCCGAATTATCCGCGAGCGGCGGTAATTCATCTATGGAATTCAGGCCGAAGTAATCCAAAAACTCTTTTGTTGTCCCATATAAATAAGCCCGGCCGGATCCTTCAGCACGTCCGACCTCTTTTATTAAGACTTTCGTGACAAGTGTATGGATGGGGCGTTCCGTTTTGACCCCGCGAATTTCATCAATTTCAGCTCTAGTAATCGGCTGCTTATAGGCAATGATTGCGAGTGTTTCCAAAGCTGCCTGGGACAAACCTTGTGTGCTTGTCGTTTCCACCAGTCTTTTCAGGTAATCCGAGTGTGCTTTTTTTGTCGTCATTTGATAAACACCCGCTATTTCGATCACTTGAATCCCGCGTACATCCGATATATATTCTTCCTTTAAACTTTCAACGATGTCTCTTGCTTGATATTCCGTAATTTCAAGGACAGAGGCAATTTGTTTGACGGAGAGTCCTTCATCTCCTGTTGCAAACAATAATGCCTCAAGAATCCCTTTCCAATTAATAACTTCCAACTTGCTCTACACCTTCCTTAGCAGCAATCATGATTTCCGAAAAATTATCTTCCTGTTCAACGATGATTTCATTTAGTTTCATTAATTCCAGTACTGCCATAAAAGTGATGACGATATGCTCTTTAACCGGAAGCGAAAACAGTTCAAAAAAACTTTTCTTCCCTTTAATTGATTGTAACTCAATCATGATTTCATCCATTCGTTTTTCTATCGATATCTCTTGTTTCGTTACTTTCGTGTAAAGCGGCTTTTGTATTTTTTGCCTTCGGAGCAGTTTTTGCAGAGCTCCGAGCATATCGTATAGACTTATATTCAACACTTGTTTATCACTTTCCGCTTCTTTAACATATACAGATAAATCACTTGGGGGTTTAGTGAACATCAGGCTGCGTTCTTCTTCCATCCCTTTAAACTCTTCAGCTGCATACTTATACTTTTTATATTCTAATAGTTTCTCCACAAGCTCATCCCGTGGATCTTCTTCAAATATTTCCCCATCTTCATCAATCAATTGTTCATCTTCATGCTTTGGAAGCAGCATTTTACTCTTGATGGCAAGCAGTGTTGCAGCCATCACCAAATATTCGCTGGCCACATCCAATTCCAGGTGCTGCATCGTATGGATGTATCCTAGGTATTGATCTGTAATATCAGCCATCGGAATATCGTAGATGTCTATTTCAAGGCGATTAATCAAATGCAGGAGTAAATCCATCGGACCTTCGAAAGCGTCAATTTTTATATTATAACCCATTAAATTACCCCATTTAAATCTAATTGGCCGATAATAGGCCTATTTCTTTTACTAATCAAGTATAGTGGATTGCCGCCCTTTATCCAATAATAATAATTTAGGACCTTAGAAAAGTTCTTAAAAGGGATTTGTGAAATTGGGTCAATGCCCAATCACATTCTCAAATCCTACATAGTCTAGAAATGTAAGAACAGCAGAACAAAGGAGGTACTTATTATGGGTGCAGGTGGTTTTGGGCACGGCGGCGGTTTCGCGTTTATTGTAGTATTGTTCATTTTATTAGTTATCGTCGGTGCTAGTTGGTGTTAATTGACTTATTAGTCAAGCTGATTGCCTTGCAATCGGCTTTCTTTATTTTCCAAGAAAAAATTCTATGCTAAACTTAGGGAGTATACATGGCGGATATTTAGCTATGGAAAATGGCTTTTAGCCTTACCTTGGATGATTTCATCAAACAAAAGGGGTGCTCTTATTGAATTACGCGGAAGACTACCTTTATTTCCTTGTCCATTTCCATGGAACAAGGGATTACTTCGAATGTCATGAAATTCTTGAAGAATATTGGAAGGAAACCGCTCCAAAAGAACGTGACTCCCACTGGGTCGGGCTCATCCAAATTGCGGTTGCCCTATACCATGATCGCAGGGAAAACAAAAAAGGGGCTGCAAGGACACTTGCTAAAGCCCTTGCAAATCTCCACTCTAAACAAGCCGAGCTCCTGAAATTGGGGCTCGATCCAGAAAAACTGTTCAAATTGCTCGAGGACACACATGAACGGATGTTATCCCAAAAGCCATATGAAAGCATTAATCTTCCAATAGCGGATCAAGGGTTGATCGAAAAATGCCAATCCATGTGTTTGCAGGAAGGGTACATATGGGGCGAAGGTAGCGACATGGCTAATTTATCAATTGTTGATAAACATTTATTGCGCGACCGTTCGGATGTCATTTCTGAAAGGGCTCGGCAGCTATCCCTTCGAAAAACAGGAATGGAGGACCGCCCTTAAAGGTGATCCTCCATTCCCACTTTCATATTAGACTTCTTCACACCTGTCAAGAAAGCTTTCCGTAAACTCATTTGCTTTTAGTTCTTTATCAGGATATTGCTCCTTGATGGCCCTTACCATCGTTTTACCGATACCTTGCTTCCGAAAGGATGGATTTACAGATATATGCTGTATCTCAATGTGGGTTGGAGAGACTTCTATTCCGATCAAGCCCGTAATCTCTTCATCTTTCCATAAGAACAGCTGTAGGTTTTCATCCGTTTCATAATTCTTCATCGTATTCCGAAGCGTTTTTATCTCTTTTTCATTTGGCATGAAAGATAATAATCCCATGGCAAACTTCTCATAACTTTTCTTATACTTAATCAACATAATATCCCTCGTTACTAAATAACGTTTTTATTATCTACCTGTTTCTAATTAATTCGCTTAGAATAATAAGCTCACATATAACATTTCCATCATACATAAAAAATTCGTTCGTTTCAACATCACTTTCAGCACTTGATTTATCGATGTGCTATGTGCTAAGCGATAAACAGCCAATATATGATTCCCCACATCAAAGCGATAATAAGCATCATAAGTAAAAGAGTTTTATTGCTTTTCCTCATCCCATACTCCTTTTATGAATGGTCCAAATATTTAAATAACGAATTCATTCTACTATAACTTAACACAATCTGACAAATATCCTTGCAATCTTGCTTCGATTTTACTACATTGGTAAAGTGACCTTAGATTCATAGAGTGCATAATAGGTATAAAAGACAAGATGCAATCACTTCCTCCTTTGAAAGAGCTATAGCTATTTTGTGCTATATAAATATTTTTCAGGAAAATATGTATCCTTTTTATCCTTTGTTTCGTCAAATACTATGAATCTTTATTTAAAACGCCGCTCTTTTAATGAAAGATCTCAATTCAGCAGGAAAAGTTAAGGAGGATTATCATGAAAAAAACGAATAAATGGGTCTTTTTAACCATTTTTTTATGTCTATTATTGCCATATAAAGCTTTTGCAGATGCAGCTGTTGGTGAAATGACCGTCACACTAGGAGAAAATTTGACAAGTGAACAAAAAAATATGGTTTTGTCAGAAATGAAAGCCCCTAATGATGTTGAGGTTCTAACGGTTACAAATGCGGAGGAACATGAATACTTAGGAGACTATATCGCCAGCCGGCTGATTGGTACAAAAGCTATTTCATCCTCTGCCATTACTTTGGAGGAAAAAGGCACTGGCCTTAAACTGGAGTCGAAAAACATTAACTGGGTCACAGACGAAATGTATATCAACGCATTGGCAACTGCTGGAGTAAAAGATGCTACCGTTTATGTCACCGCACCTATACCCGTTTCCGGTACAGCAGCTTTGACAGGGGTCATTAAAGCCTATGAAATCTCTTCAGACAAGAAGATTCCGGAAGATGTGAAGCAGGCAGCGAATGAAGAAATGGTAAAAACAGCTAAATTGGGTGATGAAATCGGTACAGAGGAAGCCTCTGCACTGGTAACGAAAATCAAAGAGGAAATGGCTGAAAATCCTCCGGCCAACACTGAAGAGGTCCGCGAGGTTGTCGAGTCTTCAGCAAAAGAACTGGGAATTGCCTTAAATGATAATCAAGTTCAAAGTTTAATTGATTTATTCAATAAACTAAAAGAATTGAATATTGATTGGAACTCTGTCGGGGATCAGCTTACTGCCGCTAAAGATAAGCTTTCCAATTTTCTTGAGTCCGAAGAGGGTCAATCATTCTTAGATAAATTGAAAGAAGTCTTCAGCAGTTTAATAGACGCGATCAAATCTTTTTTCAGCTGATTTGAATAAAAAAAGGATGGCACATGCCATCCTTTTTTTATTCTTTATTGACGACGGCCGCTTCATGAAGGGCCAAATCCAAATGGATAAGATCTTCGTACGTCTCACGTTTGATGACCAATCGGGCTTCTCCTTTTTCGGCAAAGACGACAGCCGGTCTCGGAATCCGATTGTAATTATTCGACATGGAATATCCATATGCCCCTGTACAAAAGACTGCCAAGACATCACCGCGTCCGGCTTTTGGCAATGGTAAATCCCAAATCAACATATCTCCGCTTTCGCAGCATTTCCCAGCAATGGACACTGTCTCTTCTACAGGGTCAAGTGGGCGGTTTGCAAGAATTGCGTCATACTTCGCTTCATAAAGAGCTGGACGTATGTTATCACTCATGCCCCCGTCAACGGCAATATATTTACGGACATTAGGCACTTCCTTTTCAGAACCGACCTTATACAAGGTCACCCCGGCGTCTCCGACTAAAGAACGGCCAGGTTCAATCCAGATTTCAGGCATCACTAAATCAGAGTCAGCAATCAGGTTCTGTACTTCCCTAACGATTTCTTCTACATATTGAGATGCCGGAAGCGGGTCGTCCTCTTGTGTATACCGAATTCCGAATCCCCCTCCAAGATTCAATACCTTTGGTTGAAACCCTATCGAACCATGCCATTCATTTAACTTGCTGATAATTTTTTGGGCCGCCAGAAGGAAACCGGTCGTTTGAAAGATCTGGGAACCGATATGGCAGTGGAGTCCCAGCACTTCCAGAAACTCACTTTTCAGCGCTTGTCGAAGGGCGCTTTCCGCCTGTCCGTTAATAAGATCAAAACCAAATTTCGAATCCTCTTGCCCTGTCAAGATATAATCATGCGTATGGGCTTCAATTCCTGGTGTTACGCGAAGAAGGATTTTCACCTTTTGTTCACGGCTTGTACAAATTTCTTCCAAAAGTGCCAACTCTGAAAAATTATCGACTACTATACAGCCAATTTCATAATCCAAAGCCATATGCAGCTCTTCTTCACTTTTGTTATTTCCATGAAAGTGAATGCGTTCAGTTGGGAAATTTGCCTTAATTGCCGTATACAATTCCCCCGCTGAGACAACATCGAGAGAAAGTCCTTCTTGATCAGCCAACTGAATCATGGCAATCGAGGAGAAAGCCTTACTTGCGTATGCAACTTGTGCTGAGATCCCCAATTCTTCAAAAGTTCTCTTGAACCCTCTTGCCCGTTCACGAATTAGCTCTACATCATAAACATATAATGGAGTGCCAAATTGTTCGATCAGTTCGATCGTGTCCACTCCGCCAATCTCCAGATGTCCACGTTCATTGACACCACTGGTTCCGTACAAATGCATGATAGCCTCACCTTCCTGACTTAAAACTAAAGATTGATAAGAATGAGGCAGCCTCAAATAAAGCAACCTCATGCAAGTGAAAAAGGGGTGTCCATATGAACAAGCCTCATCCGAATCAATCGATATATCCCATTGGATATTGTTCTCTATGACTGCTTCGTAGTTCGAAGGGAAAGACAGATTGGTTTAACTTCAAAGAGCCATAAGCGCTCTATCTCTTTGTGAAGCCTTAACTTTACCGCTTTTTCCGAATAAAATTAAATTACCACAACTTTTCGACAACATCAACCTTAAGATTTTCTCGGCTGCCTATATTTATCCTGGGGATGCACAATACTAGGACGCTCCACAGCTCCTGGATAAGGTCTTCTTAATAGCATATGTGACATACCCTTTGGCTGAAAGGGGATAAGCGGCCATAAATAAGGTGTATTTAACGTTTTTATACTAGTAAGCAAAATAATGTAGAGTGTGATGCCTATGATTAAGCCAGGCACTTTAAAGATAGCAACCAATACTAGCAATACTAAACGGGAAATTTTATTCGCAACCCCCAATTCTAAACTTGGAGTGACAAAAGTGCCGATTGCCGCTACGGAAGCATAGAGAACCACTTCAGGAACAAATAGGCCAACATCTATCGCTATCTGTCCAATCAAAACTGCCGCAACCAAGCCCATAGCCGTAGAAAGCGGGGTCGGGGTATGAACGGCTGCCATCCTTAAGAATTCTATTCCTATATCGGAAATGAAGATTTGGACCACAATTGGTATATGCGTTTTATCATTTGGTCCGATAAACTCTAACTTATCCGGTAAAAGCGAGGGTTCCAAAGCAAACAATAACCATATCGGCAACAAATATAACGAAACGAATATCCCTAGAAAACGTGTCCAGCGCACCAACGTTCCAACAGCAGGTGCCTGCCGATACTCCTCAGCGTGTTGCATGTGATGGAAAAGAGTGGACGGAGTAATGATGACACTCGGTGACGTATCCACATAAATCAGGACATGACCCTCAAGTAAATGTGTTGCCGCTACATCAGCCCGTTCCGTATACCTTACAAGCGGGTATGGGTTATATCCTTGCTTGACGATGAACTCTTCGATCGTTTTATCAGCCATCGTTATGCCATCAACCTCAATGCTATTCAATTCCTTACGAACGATATCTATTAAATCAGGATCGGCAATATCTTCTATGTAGCCGATGGATATATCCGTTTTCGAACGTTCCCCTACGTGCAGCATTTCAAATCGTAATCTTTCATCCCGGATTCTTCTTCTTGTTATCGCTGTATTAATGATGATGTTTTCGACAAAACCATCCCTGGATCCACGGACGACTTTTTCCGTATCGGGTTCTACTGGCTGTCTTCCGGGATAACTCCTGACATCAACAACCAATCCTATTGGTTTACCATCGACAACGATGACTATTAATCCTGATAATACCTTATCAACCAGCTCATCCATCGTCGCTAATTCTTCAACTGATTGGTGTACGAGCAAGCCTTTGATTACATCAAAAACTTTTCCACTCATGATATCAGAATTCTTATTATGGATTAGCGAGTCCAAGATTCCAATGATGTACTCGGTATCCGTCAGGCCGTTTATATAGTAAAGATGAACATCTTTTCTTAAGACCTTTACCCTTCTTACTCCTAAATCGAAGCTGACGCCCAGACCTACTTTCTCTTCCATATACGCGTCAACTTCCGCTACCCTATTCGGAATCGGTTTCATGTTTCGAGGTTTTTCTGAAGTCATCATGACCACTCCTTTCCAATATGATTTCGACCGCTAACTTCGTGATCGGTGCTCCTCTTTTAAAATCATCCTGATGGGACATTTTTCCGATATCCCCTATCCCTACAACTATGGGAACTTGTAATTGATCGATGCAATACACTGTATCTCCTGTAATCTTGCCCAGTTCAAATTCCTCAGCGCCGTATTTATCCACCCCGTTCGGTGTCAAATTACCATCCCGGTCAATACAGATATCCACCTTGGTCCATTCTTCCCTTCTAGTCTTTGAAGCGACCGCTATCACGCCAAGGACATTAATATCAGGATGTCCGGCAACTACCTTCATTGCCTGTTCGCCTGATCCTTCACCGATAAAACCGCTATCATCAAACATGACCAATACGGGATCATACTTTGCCTTTTTTATTAATTCAACAAGCTCCAAGCCAGTATATCGTGATGGATTACCTTGGGACATGGAGATACATCTTCCCCCAATTTCCTTGGCTACAAGCTCGACAGCCCGTTTAGCATACTCATCTCCATCCGTAATCAATATCACTTTTCGTTTGGTCACCATCTTGGGCCTACCTTTCATCATCAGGAATTGTTACCTCATAAACTTATAAATCGCCAAAATAAATCCATTGGAACAATGATCCGGCTATTTTCCCCAATACGAGTGCCATTAACAGATAAATGATTTTCTCTTGAATACCGATTCGCTTAGACAGAATCGGAAATACATTCAGGACTTCAGTTAAGGCAGCAGCAAGCATCCCATTAAAGATCCCGTCAGCCAAGCCGATCGGAATTAACAAAAGTTTCGGGAGGGAAAGTTCCGTTTCCTGTAATCCGAACCATGTTCCTGCGACAACGCCGGCAATGATGGCCCCTTCGTAGAAATGTATCATTTTCATTGTTTTTGTCAGCTGAGTCAGTCTCGGAATCACCCCAAGTACAGTTAAAAACGCTACAAAACCGGCACCTGTCGCGAAACCTCCAGCTAAACCGACAAAGATTCCGAAGATAATTTTACCTGTCATCAAGATGGCGCACGTTCTCCCTATTTTCATTCATGGTTACATAATTGTCCAAATCCTGCTGATAGTTGAACATTTCAACCTCGAGCGGACTAGGTTCTTCATTGAAGCGTTTTTTAAAAAAGTGATTAAAAAATAAGATCATGCCTATACCAAGGCCGAAACTATATGGGATTTGGATCAGCAACGGCTTTTCTTCCACTTTTCCCGTTATAATAGTAAAGATTTTTTGGTGTACTTCCCCCATACTTACATCCACATGAAAATTCATGATAGTCATCCCGCCGCCGACAAACAACAGGAACCAGACTAAGGCGAAAGTTAGGAATGACATTTTCTTTTTCGAGAGAATGACTTCGATGATCGTTTGGGAGGGCCCGAATGTCTCCACTTCAATAGTTGGATCCATTTTGCGAATGGCCATGATAACTTGAGCCAAATCAATGACAATAATATTCTTATCTTCCTTCTTGACCGTTAATACTATGATGTCCTCGATTATTTGAATTACTTCTTCAGGTCCGATTATCCTTGCAATATCTTTTATCCTCACCGTTTGATTTCCATTTACTTGTACACGGTTCCTCATCCTGATATATACAACTGCCACTTCCATCACATCCCGACCTTTTATTTCCTTATGCTAGTAGTATGGATTGGAAACAGATTGAAAATGCAGGAAGTGACCCATGTCCAGATATTACTAATTGAACAAAAAAAGACACGCTGCAATGACAGCGTGTCTTTTTGATTTTCATTCATAAATTAATGAGTGGGGAAGAAAATCAGCTGAACCAAAAATATCAATCCAAAAATATAAATGAGCGGATGTACCGATTTTCCTTTTCCACTGAATACCTTCATAAGTGGATATGTTATGAATCCGATCGCAATCCCTGTAGATATGCTTGAAGTAAGCGGCATCGTTAAAATGATCGCAAATGCCGGAAATGCTTCATCGAAAATTTTCCAATTGACTTTAGCCAGGCCTTCCATCATAAAACATCCTACGATGATCAATACGGGAGCTGTGATTGCTTGAACTGAAGAAATTGCCGATATTAATGGAGAAAAGAAAATCGATACAGCGAATAGGATTGCCACAACAGTAGCAGTTAACCCCGTTCGTCCGCCTGCGGCCACTCCTGTGCTCGATTCAACGTAAGCTGTTGAAGGACTTGTTCCAAACATCGAGCCGACAGTCGTCGCAATCGCATCCCCTAAAAATGCTTTCTTTGCACGAGGGATTTTCCCATCCTTCGTTAATCCTGCCTGTTCCGTCACGCCAATCAAGGTACCTGTCGTATCAAAGATCGTCACAAGTAAAAAGGCGAAAACAACTGAATATAAAGAATGCGTGAAGACCCCGGCAATATCGATATCGAAAAATACCGGTGTTGGAGGTACAGATAAGACTCCATCAAAGTTGAGCAAACCGATAAAGTAGCCAATGATTGCCGTAATGATCATACCAATAAAAATTGCCCCTTTAATATTACGGGCCATAAAAATCAAGGTAATGAATAAGCCTGCTAACGCTAAAACGGTTTCAGGCTGATGCAAATCGCCAAGAGTCACCATCGTTGATTCATTAGGTACAACGATTCCAGCGTTTTTCAATCCGATGAACGCAATGAATAAACCAATTCCGGATGTGATTCCATATTTTAATGAGTTAGGAATCGCATCAATTATCATTTTACGCAAGCTTGTCACGCTAATTAATAGAAAGAGCAAACCTGCTATGAAAACCGTACCGAATACGGTCTGATATGAGAGGCCCTGAGCCCCCACTACGCTGGCGAAATAAGCATTCAAACCCATCCCTGGCGCTATTGCAATCGGGTATTTTGCTACCAGCCCCATGATAAGGGTACCGATCACCGCTGATATGACTGTTGCCATGAAAACCTGTTCAAATGGAATTCCGATTGAAGACAATAAAGCCGGATTCACAATAAGGATATAAACCATAGTTAAAAATGTCGTAACACCCGCCATGACTTCTGTACGGACATCCGTCCCATTTTCTTTCAGGGAGAAAAACTTTTCCATAAACATATTTAGACCTCCAGATCTAAAGGAAACACCGACAACCGTTTGCACGTAAAGACAAGGTGTCCTAATATTGTACTGCATCAACGCTTTTCCTTATAAATTATTCGTTGAAAGAAGATAAAAAAACGAATGAAAAACGCGACCTTTACTATAATATTCGTTTTCAATTCTAAATTCAACTAAAAAATGAATCCACTCATATTTTCATTTTTATCTACCCGGATCACTGAGGGAATTACTATTACTTTTTCCTAAAAACAAGATTTATCTCCAGCCCCAAAAAAAACCACATGAATCACTGATTCATGTGGTTTTTCATTTGCTGAAGAATCTTCTTTTCCAGCCTTGACACCTGAACTTGGGAAATACCAAGCCTTGCCGCTACTTCCGATTGCGTCTGATCTTTGTAATACCTCAGGAAAACAATCAGCCTTTCGCGCTCATTCAATTCATGTATGGCTTCTTTCAAAGCGATTTGATCAAACCAAGATGTTTCGTTATGATCGGCAATCTGGTCAAGAAGAGTAATGGGATCTCCATCATTTTCGTAAACCGTTTCATGGATGGATGAAGGGCTTCTGCTAGCTTCTTGGGCCATGATGATCTCCTCTGGCGACAGCTCAAGGTGTTCCGCCAATTCATTGACAGTCGGAACGCGGCCATACGTCTTGGAAAGCTCCTCCTTGGCCCTGCGAATTTTATTCGCCATTTCCTTTAAAGACCGGCTTACTTTAACCGTTCCGTCATCACGGATAAAACGTTGGATTTCACCAATGATCATTGGTACAGCATACGTTGAGAATTTCACTTCAAACGATAAGTCAAATTTATCCACGGACTTCAACAAGCCTATACAGCCAATTTGATAAAGGTCGTCCGGTTCATAACCTCGATTGAGGAATCTTTGCACGACTGACCATACAAGCCTAAGATTGCTATTGACAATCAGGTTCCTTGCATCTTGGTCACCGCTCTGGCTGCGTTGGATTAAATTCCGTAATTCCTCATCTTTTAAATGGGGCTGGCCTTTCTTGCTCTTCTGGTTTTTAACCTCCACATCCATATGCAAGTCTCCCTTAATTGCACAAAGCTCTACTTGTAGTTAAGTGCTTTTTTAATCGAATGATCGTACCTTCGCCCTTATGGGAAATTATATTGATTTCATCCATGAAGTTTTCCATGATGGTAAATCCCATACCGGAACGTTCAAGTTCGGGTTTTGTCGTAAATAACGGCTGTTTAGCCTCCTCGACGTCCTCAATGCCCAGTCCTTCATCACGGATGGTCAATTCCACAGTATCGCCTTCGATGACCACTGAAATGTAGACCCAGCCTTCCGGGTCACTCTCATACCCATGGATAATCGAATTCGTAACGGCCTCTGACACGACAGTCTTGATCTCTGTCAATTCATCCATCGTCGGGTCCAATTGGGCAATGAAAGCCGCAACAGTTACCCTTGCAAATGATTCGTTTTGGCTTAGTGCAGAAAATTTTGTTTCCATTTTATTTTTCATCTTAGGCAACCCCCAGTCTTTGCAAAGCGTTTTTTTCGGATAGTTCCATTTTAACAATTTTAAACAACCCTGACATCTCAAATAACCGCTTTACCGCTGGAGAAATTGCACAGACCACCATTTCACCTTGCTTTTTGTTTACCTGCTTATACCGCCCTAAAATAACTCCGAGCCCTGAACTGTCCATAAAATGCAATTCTTCCATGTTAAGGATAATATGCTTGATGTTATGCTTTTGAATAGCTGCCTCTGCCTGGTTTTTCAATTTTTCTGCTGTATGATGATCTAAATCACCTTTGAGACGAATGCACAATACGCGATTTTTCGCCTCCATATTAATCGTAAGACTCACTATATACAGCCTCCTTCACTGTCTTATAAGGAGTCAAATTCTCTTTTTCACCTGCCAATTCCTTCTTACAGGCAAAACTAGTGGTGTTTCGCCTAAATTAGTACGATTAACAGGCATTGCGACAATTTATTCTATTTAGCTTGGGTAAACATGCCGAAAGCCCTTTTATACAATTGCCACCAACTGGCATTTTCAACAGTTTCCTTCGCGACAATCGGAGATTCGACATAAACCTTACCCTTTTTCTTCAATTCAAACGTACCAATTTGATCACCTTTTTTAATGGGGGCATTCAAATCTTTATCAATAGTGATTTTTTTTGTAAAATCCTTTGCCGTTCCGTTCTTGGCTGTCAAGACTGAAATAGGTTCACTTGTCACTCCCACCACGGATTTCTTGTGGCCTTTACTTACCTTTGCTTCACCTAACACCTCGCCGCGTTTGTAAATCGGATATGTGATGTAATGTGAAAATGCATAATCTAACATCTTAGTAACCTGAGCGTTTCGTTCCTTTGGAGAAACAGCTCCGAAAACGACGGCAATGACACGCATA
The DNA here is from genome assembly GCF_042787985.1 of Peribacillus sp. YIM B13481. NCBI lineage: Bacteria > Bacillati > Bacillota > Bacilli > Caryophanales > Bacillaceae > Peribacillus > Peribacillus sp. YIM B13481. Next base: position 56,300 of record NZ_JBHZPE010000010.1, on the reverse strand, counting down.
TTCCCTTTTTTTGCTGTTGCTGTCAAACAATACTTCGCTTCATTTGTGAATCCTGTCTTCAGTCCATCCACTCCAGGGTAAAATTTCACTAATCTGTTCGTGTTGACAAGCCAAAATTTCTTTTCGGTATTTTCACGGAGATAATCTTCATATGTACCCGTGAACCTTGTAATCGTATCGTATTTCAATAGTTCCTTCGCCATGATCGACATATCATGGGCCGAACTGTAATGATCTTTAACAGGAAGGCCTGTTGCGTTTTGGAACTTTGTATTTTTCAGCCCGAGGTCTTTCGCCTTTTTGTTCATTTTCCTAACAAACTCTTCTTCCGATCCAGCAAGACGTTCAGCCATCGCGACCGATGCATCATTCGCCGAACCAATCGAGATGCCCTTAAGCATGTGTTCTGTAGTCATCTCTTCACCTGGCTCGAGGAAAATCTGGGAACCGCCCATCGATGCCGCATACTCACTAGTCCTGATTTTCTCCTTCATGCTAAGTTCGCCTTTATCGACCGCTTCCATGATTAGCAGCATCGTCATAATTTTTGTCATGCTTGCCGGTGAAAGGCGAACATCTGCATTTTTGTCATATAGAACAGTACCTGTATCCCGTTCAATCAAAATAGCGGATTTAGCATTTGCCGCCAGCTCGACACCTTTTTCTTCAGCTGCCTCTGTATGCGGGATGCTAAAACCCATTGCTACTAATACGGTTAAAAATAGAGAAAGAATCCGCTTCATCTCCATACCCTCCAATCTTTATATGATTTATTTTTTCCATCAAACCCATTTTTATACAAATAAAGATGAATTTAAGATCATATAATGGATATCAAGTAATAAATTAACAAAAAAATAAAAGAGGCTGCGCATGGGCATCCTCTTTTAAACATTCATTGGGACAGACAAAAAGACCGCTCTAAATAATGAGCGGCCTTTTTTTGAAAAAATTTATTCCATAATCTCTTTATAGATCAAAGTAGGTTTTTCTACTTTCTCTTTTGAAATCGCAATGCTTTCATATAATTTTTCCTTTACCTTTGAAACATCTTCAAAATTACTGTAAATCGTCACAAGGGATTCACCTTTTACAACGGTTTCTCCGATTTTTTTACGGAGTACCAGCCCGACTGCCAAATCTATCTCTGATTCTTTTGTCGCCCGGCCTGCTCCTAAAAGCATAGCTGCCGTTCCTACTTCATCAGCGATGATTTCCGATACATACCCGTCCACTTTCGCTTCCAGCTCGAAAGTATGAGCAGCCTGAGGAAGTTTTTCCGGCTGATCTACAACCGAACCATCGCCTCCTTGCGCTTCTAGGAAGACCTTGAATGAGTTAAGTGCAGAACCATCTTTAATCGCATTTTCAAGCAGGGTTCTTGCTTCTTCCAGCGAGCTTGCCTTTTTGGCAAGGTATACCATATGGCTTCCTAGCGTTAAAGAAAGTTCCGTTAAATCTTCCGGCCCTTCCCCTTTAAGCGTATCGATGGCTTCTTTCACCTCTAAAGCATTTCCGATTGCGTAACCCAGCGGTTGGCTCATATCGGAAATGACAGCCATCGTATTTCGTCCCACATTGTTCCCAATGCTCACCATCGCGTGCGCTAACTCTTCGGAATCTTCGAGAGTTTTCATGAAAGCGCCTGCTCCCGTTTTAACATCGAGTACAATCGCATCTGCACCAGCAGCGATTTTCTTACTCATGATCGAGCCGGCAATCAAACCGATACTATTAACGGTAGCCGTAACATCGCGCAATGCATATAACTTTTTGTCAGCTGGGGTCAGGTTGCCACTTTGCCCAATGACAGCTATCTTATTTTTATTTACAAGTCGAATGAACTCGTCATTTTCTATTTCGACATGAAAGCCTTTTACAGACTCCAACTTATCGATCGTACCGCCTGTATGGCCGAGGCCGCGTCCTGACATCTTTGCCACTGGAACACCTACAGCAGCAACCAATGGTCCAAGTACTAGTGTTGTGGTATCACCCACACCGCCTGTTGAATGTTTATCGACCTTAATTCCTTCAATCATCGATAAATCAATTTGATCGCCCGACTCGACCATTGCCATGGTTAGATCAGCACGTTCCTGCTCATTCATCCCTTTGAAATAAACAGCCATCGACCAAGCACTCATTTGGTAATCCGGAATCGATCCATCGGTAAACCCTTTGATAATGAACTGTATTTCTTCAGTAGAAAGAGCCTTTCCATCACGCTTTTTCTCGATTAAATCTACCATTCTCATATTAGAATCCCCACTTTTTAAAGACACCGCTTCTATAAAGGTGTACTTGTATTTTTTTGGATCGTTTTATATGTCTTTAACGATGTGCTTAACAAATTCCAGAAAACTGCTTTTCACTTTTTCCGTTGTTTCAATTACCTCTACATGCGACAAAGGCTGATCCAGAATGCCTGCGGCCATATTGGTAAGGCATGATATTCCTAGCACCTTCATATCGCTATGTCTAGCTACGATAACTTCAGGAACTGTTGACATTCCAACTGCATCCCCGCCAAGGATCCTTGCCATTTTCACTTCGGCAGGTGTCTCATAAGTCGGTCCTGAATTCCCGATATATACACCTTCTTTAATATCCAACCCGAGTGTTGATGCTATTTTTTTAGCTTGTGTCCGAAGGCCTTTATTATAAGCCTCTGACATATCAGGGAATCTAGGGCCGAAACGCTCTTCATTAGGACCAATCAATGGGTTTGCCCCCATTAAATTAATATGATCCGTAATGAGCATCAAGTCACCAGGTGCGTAGCTTTCATTAACGCTTCCCGCAGCATTCGTTACAATTAACTGCTCAACTCCAAGAAGTTTCATTACACGTACTGGAAATGTGACTTTCTCCATGGAGTATCCTTCATAAAAGTGAAAACGCCCCTGCATTGCTACAACTTTTTTGCCACTTAATTGACCAATGACAAGCTGTCCAGCGTGTCCTTCAACAGTCGATACCGGAAATTCCGGTATTTCGTGGTATGGGATCGTTATGGGATTTTCAATTTCATCTGCCAATACTCCAAGTCCAGAACCAAGAATCAGTCCTATCTCCGGGGAGCCTTCAACCTTATTTTTTATAAATGACGCAGCTGTCTCTATTTTATTAAACATCTTTTTAATCTCCCCTTATTTTATATCGCCCAATATATTTTTCCCGAAGGCAGGCATTTTGACATCAAAATTGGCAGCGACCGTCGCCCCGATATCAGCAAATGTATCTCTAATTGGGAGCTCGGCACCTTCTGTAAATTGTTTGGAATAGACCAATAATGGCACATATTCACGTGTGTGATCGGTTCCTTCATGTACCGGATCATTCCCGTGATCGGCAGTGATGATCAATAAATCATCCTCTTTCAGTTTTTCAAGGACTTCCGGCATCCGAGCATCGAATTCTTCCAATGCCTTTCCGTATCCCTCTGGATCGCGGCGGTGGCCGTATAAAGCATCGAAGTCGACTAAGTTCAGGAAACTTAACCCTTTGAAGTCCTGTTCTATCGTTTGGATTAATTTATCCATTCCATCCATATTAGATACGGTCCTTAATGATTCAGTGACGCCTTCACCATCAAAGATATCCGAGATCTTCCCGATTGCGAGAACATCATATCCAGAATCCTTCAATTCGTCCATTACTGTCCGGTTAAAAGGCTTCAATGCATAATCATGACGGTTAGGCGTTCTTTTGAAGCTGCCTGGTTCACCCGTGAAAGGTCTGGCAATCACTCGCCCAACCTTGAACTCATCAGCCATTGTCACCTCACGAGCAATTTCACAAATCTTGTATAATTCGTCTATCGGAACGATATCTTCATGTGCAGCAATCTGTAAAACGGAATCAGCTGATGTATATACGATCAACGCACCCGTTTTCATATGTTCCTCACCAAGTCTTTCAATGATTTCCGTTCCGCTTGCCGGGACGTTCCCAATTATTCCACGTCCCATTTTCGTCTCAAGTTCATTGACTAATAATTCCGGAAAACCATCGGGAAATACACGGAATGGGGTGGATATATTCAAACCCATTATTTCCCAATGTCCAGTCATCGTATCTTTCCCTGTAGATGCTTCTTTCATTTTCGTATAGTATGCGAGAGGTTGCTGAGCCTTATCAATCCCTTTTATTTCACGGATATTTCCTAAACCCAATTTTGCGAGAGTCGGCATTTTCAATCCATTCATTTTTTCAGCGATATGGCCGAGTGTATCCGCCCCTTTATCACCGAATAAATCGGCATCAGGTGCTTCGCCAATTCCAACTGAATCCATAACCACAACAAATATACGTTTAAACGCTGAATTTCCTTTCATGAGTCATTCCTCCTAAAATAGTAAATCACTTTTTATACTCCCTATAATACCCTTATTCTGCTCAGATACTCTTCAATTAAATGAAATCACGAGAACGTCAGAAGTCTGACCTCTCTACATTGTAAACGATTACCCATGATTGAGACAAATAATATATTTCGAAATGAAACAAAGTGCCATCAGATGGCGCGAGATCGTCAGCATCCTTTTTTCAGCCTGGTCCATACCGAAAAAAGGCTGCTCCCTTTAACTGTTTGCAGTTAAATTCACAACCTTTCTATCATTCTACTATTTTTTTAAGCTCGCGGATGGAATTTTGAATATACATCCTTGATCCGTACGTTCGTAATATGTGTATAGATTTGAGTTGTCGAAATATCCGCATGACCCAGCATTTCTTGGACGGCACGTAAATCAGCCCCATTCATCAATAGATGTGTCGCGAAAGAATGACGCAGTGTATGTGGTGTAATTTCTTTTTCTATTTGTGCCGATTTTACAAGTTTTTTTAGAATTTTCCAAAATCCCTGTCTTGTCAGCCTGTTGCCATGATGATTCAAAAAAAGTGAATCCGTCCTGTGCTTGGGGCTGGCCAATCTCCCTCGAGCCCCTTCCATATAATGTTCAATGGCACTCAATGCCGTTTGCCCAATCGGAATGATCCTCTCTTTTTTTCCTTTCCCTACGCAACGGACAAAACCCATCGATCCATGGACATCCCCCACATCCATGGATATCAATTCACTGACACGCATACCTGTCGCATACATCAGTTCCAGCATCGCCTTATCGCGTAATCCGAATTCATCCAATATCTTCGGGGCTTCCAATAATGCTTCAACCTCTTCCATGCTTAATACTTTTGGAAGGCTTCGTTCCGGCTTTGGCGTTTCTATATGTATGGACGGATCTTGATCGGTTACCTTTTCCCTTAGAAGAAATTGATGAAAAGATCGAATGGAGGCAATATGGCGCGCTACCGTCTTCGATGATTTCCCTTGATCCTTCAAATGGACGAGAAAATGCAAGATGTTCACCCGCCGTGAATCATTCCAGTCGTTAATGGTTTCAACATCTTTCAGATAGCTCCAATATGATCTTAAGTCGCGCTCATAGGAAACGAGCGTATTCTTGGCAAGTCCTTTTTCAATGGTTAAAAAATGAATGAAATCCCTAATTTGATTCTCCATATTCATTACTCCCCGTTTAAATAAAACAACATTAAGCGTTCAAGCCATGCATCATCACCCGTATCAACTGCCTTTGATACTTTTACAGCCATACCTTTGGGCTCATCATAACGATGATAACTTTGATATTCCTGATTCAACCATACCATTCCTATATAAAAAAGAACAGTGAAGCTAACAAAGAGAATCATCACTTTAGCCGTATGCAAAACAAGCGATAAGGATGTTTTCATCATCTTTCCCCTCCCATTCGATCCTTTGTATCAATCTATGCCCAACAGGACAAGTTTTATACGTGTTTCGGCAAGGAGAAAGCAAAAATAGCCTTTACGTGAAAAAAATCATTCTTCATCCTGATATTTTTCTTGAGATGCCTCGCAATAGGTTTTTAGCCTTTTAAAAATGCAAAAAACCTTCTCCATCAAATGGAAAAGGTCCGACTTCATTCACCTTTATTTTCTTCTTTGCCATGACATCGATGGCAAATGCCATGAAAGGTTAATCTATGGTCTTTTATCTTGAAGTTCCAGTCGCGTTCCACAATGTCTTCTACGTCTTCAAGCAGGTCTTCTTGGATCTCATCTACCGCGCCACATTCCACACAAACAAGATGATGGTGGAAATGCGCAGCTCCTTCTTGTCTTAAATCATAACGGGAAACCCCGTCTCCAAAGTTAATTTTATCTACTATCTTCAATTCAGTCAGCAACTCTAGCGTACGGTAAACTGTTGCCAATCCAATTTCCGGCGACTTTTCTTTAACAAGGAGGTAAACGTCTTCTGCGCTTAAATGATCCTCTTCATGCTCAAGTAAAACGCGGACGGTCGCTTCTCGCTGAGGCGTTAATTTGTAGCTGGACGAGTGCAACTGCTTTTTTATCCTATCAATTCTATTTTCTATTTCCATACCTAATATTCCCTCCCGCGCCGCTATCTTATCCATTATATCAAAAGAGGGAAAACTGTCAAAATAGATTTCTTGTTAATGATAAAAAAAATTACGGGAAGGGCAATTTTCCATCAATTACCCAATAAGCTTACGACATTTTTCATTAAAGAAGGGGATAGGTACGCTTCAAATGCAGCAGCTGTTATCAAAAATAACCCCGACAAAACCAACGAGAAAATATACCGTGATATTATCGGCTTAAGCGGCTCACGGACCTGCTTAAGGAAAATCCGGCTGATCATTTTCATTGATAGTGAGACGGCAAGGACGGTTATCACGATGAATATCGGGACTATGAATATATTTTGGGGCAGAATGGCGACGAACGATAATAAGAACCCACTCCATCCCATTTGATTGACTAAAAAGCCGACTGTGAATCCAACAACCATTCCTTTTATAAATAACAAAACCAAGATGACCGGCAAACCTATGACCGATATTCCGAGAATCCAGATGACGCCGATATATTTTATATTATGCATAATACTTTGGCTGAACATATCATGCGAAGATGCAAATTCACCTTTGGAAACTTGTCCGAAAAATTGCGATAAATAATAGAACAAGTCCTCCTTTTGGGTAAAGCTCAAACTATTCACCAGTACTGCCCCAAAAATGACACCCATCAAAAAAAGCACGGTGATAAAGACATATAATGAGGAATGTTCGTTAATATGTTTCATTACGGCATTTTGTACGACAGATTTTTTTTTCATCTTTCATCCTCCCAACTCCGCTTACTAGAATCTATGTTTTCACTCTCTCATTTATGCTAAGAAAACTTTCCCATCAGCAGAACACCTTTAACTGTATTCGTGTTATAATTTTCCATATTAATTATATGGAGGCAGGATATGAAAGCTATATTAATGGATTTCCCAGAGAAGATTGAAACCCCTCGATTATATCTAAGGCCTTGTCAGCCTGGTGATGGCATTGACGTTTACGAAGCCATTGTCCATTCTAAATATGAATTGAAACAGTGGCTGCCCTTTGCCCATCAGGATGCCTCTTCGGAAACTTTAGAACGGAATGTTCTGAAGGCTTTTGCGGACTTTATTTTAAAAGAGGATATTAGACTTCATATTTATAGGAAAGAAGACGACCAATTCATCGGCTCCACTGGTCTGCATCGAATTAACTGGGATATCCCTAAATTTGAAATTGGCTATTGGATTGATACGAGGTACAGTAAACAAGGGTACATAACGGAAGCGATAGAGAAGTTAACCAAATTCGCTTTTTACCATTATGGTGCTAAGCGGGTCGAAATCCGCTGTGACCCTAAGAATATTGCCAGCAGACGGATTCCCGAGAAGCTAGGTTATACCTTTGAAGGAACTTTGCGGTATGACTGTCTTAGTGCAGATGGCAAGGAATTGCGGGACACCTCAATTTATGCAAAAACAACATACTAAAAAAAGTCCTGACAGTTAACCATCTCATCTGTCAGGACTTTTTTTCAGGTTAGCTTTCCTTTTTGACCTTTCCATACTTGCCTCCGCCCCCCACTTCAAAAGAAAGCGTCCCTTTCCTTGCAGAATCGATGTAGCCCGCCAATTTTTCAGGAACGATTTCCATGAGCTGTTCAAGCGTAACTTCATGAAGGATATTCATCTCGGTTCCAAATGCCACCAGCAGTCTTTCCATGGATTTAGGTCCAAGGCCTGGGATGAAATCAAGTGGTACTTGGTGGATATATGGCGGTCTTTCCCTCCCATATCTTCCGTTCATTTTGGAAATGGAGAGTTCTTTGATCCGGGATGACACCCCTTTTATAATGGACTTATTACCACACTCAGGACATTTTTCACTATCCCTCAATACCTGGTGTAAACACCCTGAACATACGGTTTGATGATACTTTCCCAATAAGGGGTTCAAACCATAATTGACGGTTACTTTTCGATTTTCCTTTCCTTGAAGGGCTTTTGCCAACTCATTGAAACTTGGTTCTTCAAGCTGGATTTTTTGATATTCACGAGCGATTTTCCCAAGCGAATGCGCATCAGAATTTGTCACGAATACATAGGATTCCAACTCTTCGATATCCTTGACCATTTCTGTATCTGAACTTAAACCAAGTTCGATGGCATCAATTAGCTCCTGGTCTAATACTTCAGTCAGACTGGATCGCACCCCTTTCCCGTATAAGCTTTTAAATGGGGTGAAAACATGTGCCGGGATAAACAGGCCGCCCAATGACTTCACCATCTTTTGTAACGTTCTTCCATCACAATAAATCCTTTGCGAGCTTAATGTGATATTTTTAACATGGCCGCTCATCCATGATGAGAATTCCTTCATCGCTTTTAAAGTGGGAAAATAGGCGAGGACATGGATTGGTCCATTACAATTCTGATCATAAATTTCTATCTCCGAGCCTGGAATGATGGTTGTATTCTTGTATTGAAGACCGCCTTCAATCTTTTCCGTGATTTTGCCATCCTGAATTCCCGCTTCGATCTCTTCGATAATTTCAGGAGAATGGCAATCGATTATCCCGATTAGATCAAGGCCCTTCCTTTCACTTGCCACTTGCAGCACATTGCTGAAGGTTAACGTTTTAGCACCTGTTATTTTCACGGCCCTTCCGCTTCTCGTTCTGCCAATATGGATATGGAGGTCAGCGTAAAACTCTTTCATTTATGATGTCGCCTTTTTCAACATCAGATACTGAACGGCATATGCCGTTTTGGCATCCTGGATCTTTCCTTCAGCCATATAAGTTTGGGCTTCCTCCAACGTGAGTTCCATCATCTCGACAAATTCATCTTCATCCAGCGGGGCCGCATTTTCTTTCTTTTTCAAATTGTGGGCCACATACAGGTGAACCAATTCATCGGCGAAACCTGGGGATGTATAGAAGGATATGATGTGCTCCATTTTTTCGCATTCATAACCTGTCTCCTCTTCAAGCTCCCGTTTTGCCGATAGGACCGGTTCTTCGCCTTTTTCCAGCTTTCCTGCAGGGATTTCCACCAAACTTCTCTCCAGCGCTTTACGGTACTGTTCAACCATGATGATTTTATTTTCTGCCGTAAGAGCTATGATGGCAACTGCTCCCGGATGTTTCACTATTTCACGTTTACCCGTTTTCCCATCAGGAAGCTCTACATCATCCACTTGCAGGCTGATTACCTTTCCTGTGAAGATTTTTTCCGAAGACAGCGTTTTTTCTTCAAATTTTTTCATCCTGACCACTCCTTGTTCTAATTTCAGCATGATTCCTCATACATTTTACCATAATAGAGAGGGAGGGCGATTTAATGAAGGTTTACGTATTGGAAAAAAGCGTTACTTTATCCGGAAAGAGTTGGGAAATCATTCAAAAACTAAAACAATTGCAAAATCAATATGTCTATATCAATGATTGGATTGCCGACATACACCATCAGGTGCCACCCACTCCTTTAAAACGGATCAAGTGAATTCTTTGAGTAGAATGGATTTCTCCTTTACAATGAATGTAAAGGGAGTGGATAACATGAAAAAACGCAAACTAGGGAATTCAGAAATGCTAGTATCTGAAATCGGGCTCGGATGCATGTCATTGGGGACTGTTGAAAATCAGGCATCCGAAATCATACAGGCCGCTTTAGATGAAGGAATCAATTATTTTGATACTGCTGACTTATATGATTTCGGTATGAATGAAGAAATCGTCGGAAAGAATTTAAAATCGGTCCGCGATAAGGTATACATAGCCACCAAGGTTGGAAACCGTTGGAATGAAAATAAGGATGCCTGGAGCTGGGATCCATCTGGCGCTTATATTAAAACGGCAGTAAAAGATAGCTTAAAACGATTGGGCACTGATTATATCGACCTTTATCAGTTACATGGAGGCACCACTTCAGACAATATCGAAGAAACGGCAGAAGCATTTGAAGAGCTAAAAAAAGAAGGATATATCCGATATTATGGAATTTCCTCAATTCGTCCGAATGTGATCAAGGAATTCACTGAAAAGTCTGAGCTTGATTCCGTTATGATGCAGTATAATCTACTCGATCGCCGCCCAGAAGAGTGGATATCCCTTTTGGCCAACAATCAGATAAGCATCATCGCCCGCGGGCCGCTTGCTAAAGGGCTGCTTAGTGAGAAAATGCTTAAAAAGGCAAACGAGGATGGATACCTTGACTATAGCTATCACGAACTTAAAGATTTGCTTCCGCAAATAAAGGACAAACTTTCTGATAGGAAGCTTAATGAAACGGCACTTCAATATGTTTTGTCCCATCAAAGCGTCGCTACCGTTGTACCAGGCGCAAGCTCGGTACAGCAACTCCGGGAAAACTGCCAGGCCGCTAACAGCTCCTCACTGTCCAAAACCGAGCTTGATATCTTGAAGCAGTTGACCAAAGCGAACAAATATGAAAGTCACCTGGAATAAAAAATGATGAACTGAACTGATTGTTTCAAAGGACGTTTTGTAGGCTGCCTTGCCTCGTTAAACCAACGGGAGGGGCAGCCTATTTCCGTTCCATCGTTTTATCGTTTACTTGGCCATACTGCTTCTGTACCGTTTTCAAGTTTCCCATCATTATTGTTTTTCAACTTTTTTCATTGCCATTCTATAAATGATGTTGTACAATTCAATTGTGCACAACCTAAGGATTAAATAGGGGGGAAAATGATGACAAAAACATTATTTACAACGTCTGTAACAGTTGATGGCGGAAGAGAAGGAACGGCAATTTCTGCTGACGGCAACTTCACGGTTGATATTGCGATGCCTGGAACACCTAGGGCTAAACAGATGCCTGAAGCATCTAATCCGGAACAGCTTTTTGCTGCTGGATATGCTGCATGTTTTGATAGTGCTTTGCAATCAGTTGGTAAAATCGAACACATTTCTTTCGATTCCAAAGTCACTGCAAGCGTCAGTCTTTTGATGGGTGAGATGCATCAGTACAGCTTGGCTGTAACTTTGGCTGTGAAGGGATCCGGGATTGATAAAGAGACATTTGAAACCCTTGTTCATAAAGCACATCAAATGTGTCCTTATTCAAAAGCAATCAATGGCAATGTGGACGTCGCCTTTGAAATAGATGTAGATTAAAATCCGACAAAAAGACGCTTGGGGTTCCCAAGCGTCTTTTTCCTACAATTCCTGTAATGTTTTCAATAGTTGGAGCAGCGAAGCTTTCAAATCTTCAACCACCCTCTTATCCTCACCCGATATAGCCGAAATGCGATCGGGAATGAAACAGGCCTCTTCCTGTAAACCAAGCCCCTTTTCCGTCAACTTAATCATGACAGACCGTTCATCTTCAATGGAACGTTCACGGACAATCAAGCCATTCTGCTCCATTCGTTTCAACATGGGGGTAAGCGTTCCTGAGTCGAGGGCAAGCAGCTCCCCTAGCTTTTTTACTGTAAGTGTATCCTGTTCCCATAGTAGAAGAAGAACGAGATATTGAGGATATGTCACTTCGAGTTTATCAAGCAGAGGTTTATATTTCTTCGTCATTTCCCTTGAACTTGCATAAAGAAGGAAACATAATTGATTTTCCAGTATTTTACTTTTCATCACATCACCAGCTAGTAGTAGTCCATCCGATATGAATGCATACCGAACTTACCTTAAATATAATCGTTATGCTTTATAAAATAAAGGAATATCAGTAAGGGATGTTCCCCTATCCGTTTAAAATGGTTCTTCCTGTGGATGGGCTACACTGCCCCCTTTTTTCTTTATTTATAGTTCTTCCAGTTCATATCGCTTTCACCCAATAGCTCCTCGAATGATTTGTTCTTCTCCCGCTGCTTTCTTTCTTCGCGTTTTCTTTCTTCCTCCGCTGCCCTTTTCTCCTGTTCAGCCTCATTCAGTTCCTTTTGCTTTTGACGAAGCTGGGACATGATATCTTGATTGATCATATCACCAAGTTTCAATGATGATGAATCTTTATCTTGGTTTTTGCTTTGATTTTGATTTCGCGGCTGTTTCTTTTTCATCCTTAAAACCTCCTGGCCATTTATTTGAAATTATTATATCACAACTGCCGTTTTCCTCGTTATGGTTTTCAAACAGTGTTTTCCCATTTCCCTCATGGTAAAATAAAGAAAATCAACCGAGGAGGACCCTTCATGAAAAAATGGTGGTTTGCAATAGCTGGAATCCTAACCTATATCATCGGCGTCGGCATTTATTTTTCCAATCGGATCATGTACATGAAAAAGAAGGAAACCGATTATATCCAGAATCGTGAAATCATGGCTAAACGCCTGATCAGGGAGGATTTTGATAATCTGCCTAAAACGGAAATTTGGGTACCCTCACCATCCGGATATTCCTTGAAATGCTTGTTCATCGAACCGCATGACACCAATAAATGGGTGGTCATTTCTCATGGTGTGACGGAAAACAAAGTCAATTCGATTAAGTACATGAATATTTTTCTTAAGCGCGGCTTCAACGCCGTCATTTATGACCACCGGCGGCACGGGGATTCTGGTGGCAAGACGAGCAGTTATGGACATTATGAAAAATTCGACCTGAAGGCCGTAATCGATGAATTGAAAAGACGTAAAGGTTCCGATCTTCATATTGGCATTCATGGAGAATCCATGGGGGCCGTAACCCTGCTTTTATATGCCGGAATGCTTGAAGATGGTGCTGATTTTTACATTGCCGACTGTCCATTTTCAAATTTCGAGGATCAGATCAAACACCAGCTCAAGCTTGAAATCCCATTTCCCTCTTGGACCGTGTTTCCGCTTGGGCGTATGTTCATCAAACTCCGAGATGGATATTGGACAAATGAAGTGTCCCCCATCGATTATATGAAAAACATCCGAAACCCTGTGCTCTTCATCCATAGTGAAAACGACAGCTTCATTCCCGCTTCCATGACAGCGGAATTATATGCAGCAAAAGAGGGCCCAAAGCAGCTGTACATCGCTAAAAAAGGGGCCCACGCTCAATCTTATAATGAAAATCCAAAAGAATATGAAGATCAAATCGATCAGTTTCTCAAACTTGTCTGAACAGAAAAAGAGAGGGTATCCACGATTCCCTCTTTTCTAGTTAGATTTTATTAAAATAGCTCATCCTCGGATTTAAGATTTGATTCGGACTTTTTAATTGAAAGCTGTTCGCTTCCGGAACAAAGTCTATTTTCATGACTTCATCCAGAAAAATCATTTTTGATTTCTCAACATATAGGGGAATTCCGTTCGTTTCCGCTTTTTCGGTACCTTCTTCAGGTTCGTTGACCAGCCATAGCGCGGTCACACCACTTACCACGCAGCCACAGCCATCAGTATCATATTTCAACTGTAAATATCCTTCTTTTCCCTGAACCTTATCGGCTATTTTCTCAGCGGCTCTTTCCGTCCATTCAATATACATGATCCATGCCTCCCGATATCTTTGCATTCCCCTATTATAAACGATAAAAATGTTTCTGTTAATGATACTGCTTCCTTCTGCAAGATCGCCCAGATTATCTTTTGCCCCGATGATCCCCTTTCACCAAGAAGAAAATACATTAAAAAGAACCGATATCGTTTCGAATATGAAAGGCTGTCCCTCGAGAACAGCCCTTCCGCTCATCATTCCATTATCCTTACATCCGCTATATCGGAAAGCTTGATATAGTGAGCCTGCTGAAAGCGATCGACGATATGAAGCTTTTGGGTGAGCTCATTATAATAATGGATCCTGCCGATTAACAGCTGATACCGGTTTCCTTCATAATGAGCGATCGTGACATCCTTTCTTTCCTCCATCGCTTCCCCCATTACCACATTCATTTCTTCCAGTTGCTGCTCATCAAGGATGCGCTTCGTTTCATGGCCATCCTCCACCACCCAATCCCGGAGCATCTTCACATGCTCCGGCAACATCATCGATGTCCATTTGATACGGCCGCGATCACGAATCATTCTTTTCCCTCCCTTCAAAGTCGACCTTACGCCTTATGCCCACCAAGCAGCCTGCTTCGGTAAACGGCTGTACCCGCTTCCGTATACGAAACTGCACGCAATAACGATTTGGGTCCATATTTATGGCGGATTCGATCAACCGTGTAACTCAATTCCCGCTTTTTCCAGCGCGAAGCATCAAATAAAGTCAGCTGCATTTCGTTATCATCCACAATATTCGAGAGTGTGACCGCTATGCTCCGAACCGTTTTTTGCTTATAGTTCTCATGAAAAAGCTCCAGGCAAACTTTATATAACTCCATCGTAATGTTAGTCGGTTCACTAATCGAACGCGAACGATGGAAACCTCCGCCAAACTCATCCTTGCTGTAACCAATGCTTAAGCTGACCGTCCTTCCTGCCTTGCGGTGGGTACGTGCCCTTCTTCCAACCTCTTCGCAAATTTCCAGCATGACCTGCTTGACCTCATGCTCCTCCTTATAATCCCTTAGCAGGATTTGACTTTTGCCAAAGCTGACTTGCCCTTCGATGATTGTTGCCCCCATATCCGATAAATCGATTCCCCACGCATGGTGGTAAAGCTGATTGCCCATAATTCCGAACTTCGCTTCAAGTAATTCAAGATCATAATTGGCAAGCTGCCCGACCGTGAATATGCCCATTCCATGAAGGGTTTTTTCTACGCGCCTGCCGATTCCCCACATTTCACGAAGCGGGGCAATCGGCCAAAGTTTGTTCGGCACATCCTCATACTTCCATTCCGCAATCCCTTTATGCTTGGCTTCCAAATCAAGGCAAAGTTTTGCCATAAGCATGTTCGGACCAATTCCAATGGCACAGGGGAGCTGTAATTCCCGTTCGATTTCATCTTTTATCTTTTCAGCTATCACCTGGGCATCTCCCCATAAAGAAGCGGCACCATCGACTTTCACAAAACTTTCGTCCACACTATACACGTGAATCGCTTCTTTGGGCACATAACGGTTGAACAAGCGGGTGATTTCCGTCGAGACCCTTAAATAGGTCGCCATTTTGGGTTCAACGACGACAATCCTTGGATCATTCGGAATCTCAAACCTCCGCGAACCTGTCTTGATGCCAAATTCCTTCTTCATCTTTGGGGAAGCCGCAAGCACAACGCTCCCCGTCCTCTTCAAATCACCAACCACCGCCAGATAACAATCGAGTGGGTCCAGACCAAGCATGACCGCTGAACAGCTTGCATAAAAACTTTTCATATCGATACACATAATTGATTGTTTCGGCATTGTCCCATAATCCATCATTTCTTCACCCTGACAAGAATATACGTTCGCTTTTATTATATTCATAACTTTAACCGAATATACGTTCTTGTTCAATGGAAGTTTTCATACAATTTTCTACTTTTTAATGCAATTTCCTTCAAAAATATAACGAACCCTAAAAACGGATTAAATACCAATTTTAAACTGATTATCCATATAGTTTTTTTAAAAACAGATCAATTAGGAGCTTGAATAATCTAGAATGAGTCAAAAGGCTTAGTTTTTTTAAATTCCCCTCACTGCTTTCAACAGTCTTTCGTCCATTTAATTTTAGTCTTACTACTCATTTTTTGTAATGAAACTGTAACCAGAATTATGTCTAATTGTCATAATGGTATTGTAGGATAATATTGTTAAGAATAAAAGAGAGATAGATAGAGAGGAAATGAACATTATGAAGAAATGGATCGCTTCAGCTGCTGTTGCATCTGCCATGATGCTAACCCCACTGCAAGCCTTTGCAAATATCGGAGATCAAACCCTCAGACCCGGAATGACACATAGCGATGTCAAACAACTACAACAACTTTTAAAAACCAAAGGTTATTTCACATATTCAGGTTCACTGACTACATATTACGGCACGTATTCCACATCTGCAGTAAAAAAATTCCAAAAAGCTAAAGGATTAACTGCCGACGGAATTGCTGGCCGAGGCACATTTAATGCGCTTGGTGTTTATAATGTCAATAATACAAGCCTAATCAGCTATGCAAAAACCTTAATCGGCAAGCCCTACAAATGGGGCGGGACAACACCAACTGGATTCGACTGTTCAGGCTACATTTATTATGTATTCCAGAAATCACAAGGAATTACCTTACCACGTACAACATCATTGCTCTATTCAAATACAGGGTTAAAAGTATCTTCACCATCTAAAGGTGATCTTGTATTCTTTGATACTTCTTCTGGAAGAACAGGAGTATCACATGTTGGGATCTATATCGGAAATGGTCAATTCATTAGTGCTACATCTTCAAAAGGAATAGCCATCGCGGATATGGATAATTCTTATTGGAAACCAAAGTATTTAGGTGCGAAAACTTTATAAAATCCAGGACGTGAGCTCATTCTTGTGAGCGGATTCCCATAAAATAACCGGACAGAATTCATAAATGATTCAGTCCGGTTTTATTCATTTCTTTTATTTTATATATAGTATTTCATCCGTTAAATCCTCAACCGTCACCATGAATGAAGAATCTAAGTTGGAACGATTCATCATTTCGATATTATATACATGTTCTGAGGGCAAATGGCTGACCTCGAGAATCATGAATCGCTGACTTTCCGCTTTGCTGACATGATCGATGGCAGCAGTGACCGCCCTTTGTTCGGCTAAGCTTTTTGCATCCGTCAAAACAAGAATCAATTCCGCTTCCGCTTTCCCAGGAAATGTTTTCTTGACCCCGCCCCGGTGCCATGGTTTCACTTTCATCCCGATTTCCAGGTCAGCATAATCGAGATCATTCCCATGTTGATCTTGAATATATGTATCATTGGTCACCTTGTAGTACGTCCCTTTAACCAAAATCCTTTTATCGTCAAGATCCGTAATGAAACCTTTTTCCCCCTTATCAATGGCCTCATGCATATTCCTATCAGAAGATTGACAGCTAGCCAGAATAAAGGCAACAATTATATATATATAAAGGTTTACGATCATCTTCATGAAAATCCCTCCTAAAAAATAGACGGTTTTCCTAATGAAACGGTTACCAATTTATTCAAATTTTTTTCAAACAAAGGGGGAATGTCATTGGACATTCCCCTTTTGTTTTATCTATTGCTGACCTTATTCGCCTTGTAGCGCTATAGAAAGTCTGGCCTACTTTTTGAAGAATGCTTTTTTCCCTAAAGATTCGGTGATCTTTGGAAACATGTTATACCATTTCCCAGCTAAATTCATCCAGCCAGGGAGATTGATTTCCCTCTTATTGGTCAGCATCGCTGCTACGATTTTGGTCGCGACATCTTCAGGGTTAAGCATGAATTTTTCAACATTCTTTAAATATGTCCCTGATTCATCCGCAATGTTAAAGAAATTCGTTTCTATGGGCCCAGGATTGACGGTGGTCACAAAAACATGATCTTCCATTAGCTCGAGCCGAAGTGCGTTTGAATAGCCAAGAACTGCGAACTTGGTCGAAGAATACAATGTTGATTTAGGAGTGGCAATTTTACCGGCCTGTGAAGCGATATTGATGATATGCCCCGATTTTCTCCGCTTCATATACGGAAGAACCAGCTTTGTGCAGGCCATTAATCCAATGACGTTAACAGCAAACATTGCTTTCGTTTCATTTAATTCCGTATCCTGCGCTTCTTTAAACGTGCCGAAACCGGCATTATTGACCAATACATCCACTTCACCTATTTGTTCATGGATGTCATTGAATACCCTTGTCACCTGATCAGTATCTGCAACGTCAAGCTTATAGGCATATGCGTCAACCCCATATTGGTTGATTAGTTCATTCTTTAGCTGTTGTAATTTATCCAGGCTTCTGGCCAAGAGGACGAGACGGCCTCCCTGCTTTGCACTTTGGATTGCAACTTCCTTGCCAATCCCTCCGGAAGCACCGGTAATAACAATAACTTTCCCTTGTAACTTATTCAAAAAAGTGAGCCTCCTTGAGAACATTAAGCGATTGAATACAGAATGACCCCTGATTGGATTTCTGTTTCGACTTCACCCAAATCTTCTAAATAATCCAGCTGACCAACCGTTTCCGAAAGTGTCAGGCCCACTTCCTGAAGGTAAACTTTCGGAAAAAGCTGCTGACACACTTCAAAGACCGATAAAGGTTTATCTTGAAGCATGCTTTTCACCTGCATGGCTCGGTTATGCTGCCGCTCGAATCTATATTGAATCAAGTCAGCAACCGCATCTCCTTCCACTTCAGTTCCATGTCCGGAGTATACAGTGGATATGGAAAAATCCAATAATTTCTGAAGTGATGCATTATATTGCAGTAACGGACGAGGCCTCTTACCGCCCAGAAGTAAAGGCGGTTCCATTAAAGGATTAGGTGAAATCTTAGCAAGCAAGTGATCACCCGCGATCATGACACCGTCACTTTCCCTGTAAAAGGATAAATGGCTTTGCGCATGCCCTGGAGTCTCGATCGCTTTCCAGCCTGGAAGACCAGGAAGCTCATCCCCCTCGGCCAAATATCCATGCAGCTTCCGTTGACTAAGGAAGCTGATTTCATCGCGGTTATGGATCAGTTTATTTTTCAGCTCTTCTGCCACTCCAAACTTCGTGGCATAATCAAGAAAAAAACGATTATGGGTTTCAAGGAACTCATCACTGATAGTCAGCCAGCGCTGATTGTTTTTATGTCCATAAACAGGGATATCCTTTTCAAAGAAATCGAGTGCACCTGCATGATCAGGATGATGATGGGTTAAAATGATTTGTTCGATATCAGTCAATTCCAGACCCAAATCACCAAGTCCATTAGTCAAGGCTTCCTTTGATCGTTTTGTTTTAACTCCAGTATCAATTAGCGTTAAAGCATCCCCTTTAACAACATAAACATTTACATCGCCCACTGCAAATGGCGTGGGCAATGCAAGTTTTGCGATATCTCCATTCCAATTCGCCATAATCTTTTCCACCTTAGAAATTATATTTATATAAATCTTTTTATACGCTAGACAGGATTTTTAGTACACTTATCAATAAAATATAGGTATAATTACCATTTTACATGTATTTTTAATCACTGTCATTATTTTCACATAATTCATGTCTATTTTTTGTCGTCCATGCATATATTATCATTGACAGAGTACTGATATATCCTTCATAATCACAAGTAATTAAAGACGGATGGCTTTGATTAAGGCCAAGTAAATTTATTGATGGCGTAAAGAGAGTGAAGCTCGGAATGTGCTGAAAGGCTTCATCGCCCCCTCATTATTGAACCTACCTTATGAGCCTTCAGGAAAACCTGACGTAATTCCCGCGTTAGAGGAATCAAGTGCAGCTTTTCTGTTTATTTGTTATGGAAAAGTTGAACAAAGGTGGTACCACGGAAGCTAGACCTTTCGTCCTTTATTGGATGAGGGGTCTTTTTGTTTTTAAAAAAAGACCGAAAATTTAAAAGAAAAAGGAGCGAGAAATATGAAAAAAATCGCATTTATCGGGGCTGGATCGATGGCAGAAGCAATCATTTCGGGGCTGGTGACTCAACAGGTGATTGATCCAGCAAATATTTTTGTAACAAATAAATCCAATGATGACCGGTTAAATTATTTAAAGAAAGAATACGGGCTAACTGCCACAAGATCGCTGCAGCAATTAGTACAGAATGCAAACCTTGTCGTACTGGCGGTGAAACCGAAAGATATTTTAGAAACGATGCAATCAATAAAAGAATACATTCGCGAAGAAATGCTGTTCATTTCCGTGGTGGCCGGGGTTCATACAACAAGTTTGGAAGGAGTCGCCAACAAACAGTTCTCAATCGTCCGAGCCATGCCTAATACATCGGCAGCTGTAGGAAAATCAGCAACTGCCCTTGCGGCTAATGGTCACACGAAAGAATCGCAATTACAAACGGCGATTACCCTTTTTGAAACGGTAGGAACCGTAGCTGTCGTTGGCGAAGCCCAGCTAGATGCGGTAACAGGCTTATCAGGAAGCGGGCCGGCTTATATATATTACTTGGTCGAAGCATTGGAAAAATCAGCAGAAAAAATAGGTCTCGATTCCGAAACAGCGAAGCAATTGATTCTCCAGACACTGATGGGTGCGGCCGATATGTTACAGAAATCACCTAAAACGCCTGCCGTACTAAGAAAGGAAGTAACTTCACCAGGCGGAACGACTGAAGCAGGTCTGAAAGCACTTCAAGCACATCAAGTGCAAGAAGCATTCATTGCCTGTGTACAAGAGGCGACTGAGCAATCGAAGCGAATGGGCGATCAAATAAGTAAAGAACTTGCCAAGCATGTAGTTTCACAGTAAAAGGCACATGATGATTACCAGCTGTTGCCTAGCCACTCCCGTATAGGCAGTGGCTAGGCAACAGCCCTTTTTTTATGATCCAACTCCTGAAGGCATAGGGAAGGTCCAAGTCTTTTGATTTTCCAGCCCTTCCGCAGTGCGCGTTACTTTATAATGAGCATATCCGTTTCATCAAAACTCCAATCCTTCGAATACGCAACCTCCCAATAGTAACCATCGGGGTCTGAAAAATATCCGCTGTATCCTCCCCAAATAACATCTTGAGGTGATTTCTCGATCGTTCCCCCGGCCTTTTCAGCCTTGTTGATCACTTCATCCACTTCTTCTATTGATTTAGCATTATAAGCGAGCGTAAGCCCCGGGAAACCATGTTTCTTAGGCGGTGCTTTCTCATTGATGTCCTTTGCTAGCTCCTCTAAAGGATACAAAGCAAGTTTCGTTCCTGCATTATTAAAAAAAACGATTGCTGGTTCTTCCTCTTTTATCGATGTGCGGAATCCCAACCCATCCCGATAAAACCTTAAGGATTCATTGATATCCTTAACACCTAAAGTTATAAGGTTAATCCTGTTCATACTATTCCTCCTTTTTTCTTCTTCAAAGGGTAATTCGACATATGAATCATTTTCCCTTTATAGTTTTGATTGACCATCAAGCCACACCATCACAAATGCTTCTTCTTAAATCTCCTAACAAGGCTCACCATTTGCCAAAATCGGTTCCAAGAGTATTCCTTCTCGGATTGGTCCTCATGCAAATTACGTAGGAAATCCACTTTCTTTGCCGAATGAATACTTGTTTTGTCATCTGTAAAGGAATTGCCTCATACTTATCGAATTCAACAACAAAAGGGGGAATCTCGATGAATACAAGTGCAGTTGCCCGGTTACTGAATGTTTCCCATAGTACGATTCAACGCTGGGTCACCCAATTGAACATGGAGGTAGAACGGAATCAGCTTGGCCACTATCAGTTTTCAGATGAAGACATTGCATTATTGAGAAAAATCCAAGATCAGCTGAACGAGGGCATCATTCTCCAAAAGGTCAGTATATCAGAGAAAAAGATTAGAAAAGCAACCGGCCAGAAACACTCCGAAACGAATAAAGAACATGATCAACTGATAGAACGAGTCGTCAGGCTTGAAAATGGACTGAAAACAAAAGCGGACGATGTTGTATCCTATCAACTTTTACAGCACAGAAGTGAAATGGAAGAAATGCACAAGCTCGTTAAAAAGCTCGAAGCTCGTATCGAAGCGTTAGAAACACCAATTGTCCAGCCATTTGATTATTTCCTCGCGGCTGAAGAAGCTGCTGCCACTAAAAAGACGAAGAAAAGGCCATTCATAAAAATGATTTTTGGAAATAACAGAAGGAATGATAGTTCATCATGGAGCACAGCCGACAGCGATTAACATCGATTATATTCAAGATCGTTAATGAGCACCCCACCATAACCATTTTTCCTAGGCTCAAGTACTTCTTCGACATTCGTGCAGTAAATAAAGACCTGATCTGATTAATTACCCCAAAAATAAAAAGGCCAGGACCCAAGATTTATCTCACCTGGGTCGGGCCTTTTCATCATCTTAAATCAACACTGCACGGTCATTGAGCATTTTTTCGCCTTTAATGCGCTGGAATTCGTTAAGCAGTTTTTCAACGGTTAGCTTCTGCTTTTCAGCGCCTCTAGCTTCAAAAATGATCTGTCCCTTATCCATCATGATCAAGGAATTTCCAAGATCGATGGCCTGCTGCATATTATGGGTCACCATCAACGTCGTTAACTGGTTCTTTTCAACGATTTCCTTCGTCAGATTTGTCACAAGCTCTGCCCTGGAAGGATCGAGTGCTGCTGTATGTTCATCAAGAAGCAGGATTTTAGGATCGGTGAAGGTCGCCATCAGCAATGAAAGTGCCTGGCGCTCCCCACCTGATAATAACCCCACTTTTGCAGTCATCCGATTTTCCAAGCCTAAATGAAGGGTACCCAAACATTCTTTAAAAAGCTCTTTCCGTTTTTTTGTCACCCCGAAGCCCAAACCTCTTCTGTTGGTTCTGCCATATGCAATCGCCATATTTTCTTCAATCGTCATATGTGGTGCCGTCCCCAGCATCGGATCCTGAAAAACGCGGCCAATCATTTTAGCACGAGCATGTTCCTCAATGGCCGATACGTTTTCCCCATCAATGATGACTTCACCGGCATCAGGGAGAATCTTGCCGGATATCATGTTCATCAGCGTCGATTTACCTGCTCCATTACTCCCGATGACTGTTACAAATTCGCCTTTAGTCATCTGCAGTTCAAGATTCCCAAGGGCTAGCTTTTCATCTGGTGTCCCTTCATTGAAGACCTTATAAATCTGATTTAACTGAAGCATATCCTTCTCCCCCTTTCGATGAAGTCCCACCATGGCGCATCTGTATTTCTTTGAGCCGCCTTTTCTTTCGGCTTTTTTCCTTTTGTTTATCGGTAATTTTCGGAATGACAAGTGCCCCGACCACAATAAGTGCCGTAATTAATTTAACATCACCTGTATCAAGGAAATCTACGCGGAGTGCCAAAGTTACGACGATTCGGTAAATGATCGCTCCTCCAATGACCGCAAGTGTCGCACGTGCAATCGTTTTTGAGCCAAATAATGCTTCGCCAATTATAACGGATGCCAATCCGATGACGATGATTCCAATCCCCATGCCAATATCGCTAAACCCGTTATATTGGGCAACCAAGGATCCCGAGAAAGCCACAAGTGCATTTCCGATTGCAAGTCCCAGGATTTTCATGTTTCCTGTATGGGCGGAAAAACTCTTGACCATAGCTTCATTATCACCCGTCGCACGTAAAGCAAGACCGATTTCCGTTTTTAAAAAAGCTGACATTCCAGCTTGAATGATTAAAGCCACAATCAACATAACAATTAGTATGGCCCACGTTTTGGGCATGCTATCACCGAGGCCCACGATCGTTAAAAGACCATTCAACACATTGTCCACCCCTGTGCCAGCCCAGGCATCCTGAATATTCGTGATGATGGTTGTTTGGGAAAGCAACGGAATGTTGGATGCACCCATGATCCTTAGGTTGATGGAGTAAAGTGCGATCATCATTAAGATACCTGCAAGGAGTGGATTGATTTTCCCTTTCGTATGAAGGAAACCCGTTATTGTGCCAGCAATGAACCCGGCAACCATTGCACTCAACGTGGCTATGATCGGCGAGAAACCGTTAACGATCATAATGGCGGCAACAGAGGCCCCTGTCACAAAACTGCCTTCCACTGTCATATCCGGGAAGTCGAGAATCCTGAATGTTAAATATACACCGAGTGCCATGATCGCATAAATCATTCCCGACTCAAAAGAGTTGAATAAGGCTGAGAACATATTTTTCTTCCTTCCCCGAACAAAAGCAGAGTTTATTTTACAAACTCAGCATCTGCTTTCCATTCTTCTTTTATTTCAACACCCATATCTTTTGCTGCCTTTTGGTTGATGACCAATTTTAGTTTTTGTGGATATTGAACCGGGATATCTCCGGGTTTTTTGCCATCCTTCAGGATTTCAACCGCTTTTTGCCCCGCTTCATAACCAATATCATAGTAACTGAAGCCATAGGCTGCAAAACCACCCGCATTCACGGAATCCAGCTCGCCAACAAACAAAGGGATATCTTTATCATCTGCCACAGAAATGACCGATTCCAGTGCCGAAACAACTGTATTATCAGTAAAGATATAGAAAGCATCCGCTTTTCCGATTAATGATTCCGCTGCCTGTTTAACATCTGCAGAAGTTGAGACAGATGCCTCCACAACTTTCAATCCCGCTTTTTTCGCTTCCGCTTTCACATTTTTTATTTGGACGACGGAATTTTGCTCCCCTGTATTATAAACGGTTCCAATTGTCTTGGCGCCAAGTTCATCTGCTAGGAATTTCATTGACTTGGCAATTGCTTCAGGATGGGAATCCGTCGTACCCGTCACATTTCCGCCTGGCTTATCCAAAGATGTAACAAGCTCCGCCGCAACAGGATCGGTAACCGATGTAAAAACGATTGGAATATCCTTGGTCGCATTTAAAGCGCTTAGGGCACTAGGAGTGGAATTCGCAAAAATCAAATCCACTTTATCCCCAACAAAGTTATTGGCGATCGTTTGACTGTTATTTTGGTCACCCTGTGCAATTTGAAGATCATATTTGGCATTGATGTCGCTATCCTTCAATGCCGCCTGGAATCCTTTATATGCCTGATCCAGGGAATCATGCTGTACGAATTGTGATACCCCAATGTTGAATGTATCCTTTCCGCCTTCATCCTTCGCCGCATCTTTTTCCTTGTCATTTCCACACCCAGCCAATAATAACCCTGCGACCAATGTCATAGCTGCAGTTGAATATAATTTCTTTTTCATATTTTCCCCCGCCTTTTTTCTTATTTAAGACTATGTCTTTCTAACGAAGCCAGCATTTTCGCTTTTATGTCCTAAATTATAATCGTTTAGTCCCAATTATCCAATATATATTTTAACTTTTTAGAATTTTTCGAGTTTTTAATGTAAAACATCAAAAAAAGCTGCTGTGAAAGGTATGATAACTTTCACAGCAGCTTAATGGAATATCAGTGTTCGACTACTTGATTAACAATTTCGGTAACTGTAGCACGATCAATTTTTTCTTTGCCTTCTTTTAAGGCCTTCAATGTGGCTTTTGCCAATTCCAAAGGTATTTTACAGAATTGGATGATCTCTTTCGTTTCAATTTCCCCAATGTACGCATCGGCTAATGCAAGATTATGTTCCGTATGGGCAAGCATCTCATCGAAACCCCAGCCATCCGGATAAAAGTTCACACCACGTTCTGCATCCTCCTCACGGTTACGCAGGATATTGACCGTTTGGAGTCCACGGCCAAATGCGATGGCAAGTTCACGGTCCGTTTCCGTTCCATCGTACCAGTTCCACATATCGGACAGCATGACGCCAACTAAACCCGCAACATAATATGTGTAATCATCGAGCTCTTCTTCATTATGAATTTGCCAGTCCTTAGTAACCCATTTTGCCATGCCTTCGGCCATTTCCTTTGTCGATTCCAAGACTTTGGCTTTTGCACCGGGAGGACAAAATTGAATCCAGTCCGAAAGAAGCAGGGTCACTTCGGGCAGAAAATCCTTATATGGTTCAAATAACGATTGAAGTTCTTCTTCCCTATGATCCGCCCCAAGCAGCTCGCTTAGAGCATGTAACAGGGTAACCTTAGTATCTGCAGGCAGATCGGGGTGGTCTTCGATCTCATCGATGGCGCGCATGCAAAGGTATGCAGCTCCAATTGCCTCCTGTAATCCCTTCGGAAGATAGCTGATTGGAATGAAAAAAGTCCGGCTTGTTTTTAAGAGAAAATCCATTGCTTTAGTATGTAGGTTACTTTGGTCAGTCATATTTACACTCCTTTAAATATCCAATGAACAATTGATTAATTATATCAAACATTCTCTTTGATTTCAGCTACCCTATTCCTTTGAATATAAAGGAACTTTAATGGCCATTAGATCTTCAGCCATGATCGTGTTTGCGAAGATAGCTTCGCTTTCCTTCCTTAACCTCTCCGAATCCTCTGGAGTATACCGTGAGCTGATATGGGTAAGGATTAGATGCTTAGCTCCCGCTTTCAAAGCCGTTTCTGCAGCCTGAACGGTGGTCGAATGATAATAGGCGGATGCCATTTCAGATTCTTCTGCTGAAAATGTAGCTTCATGAACAAGGTAGTCCGCTGAATCAGCAAGAATGAGAGCATTGCTGCACACACGCGTATCACCCAGAATCGTGATGATCCGGCCTTCTTGCGGAGCACTTAGATAATTCTTCCCATTTAAGATACGGCCGTCATCAAGACTGACCGTTTGTCCATTTTTCAATGCTTTAAAAAGCGGCCCCGGCTTCACACCTTCTTGCAGCAGCCGATCGACGAGCAAGCTTCCCTGGCGATCCTTTTCTACAATCCGGTAACCGATACTGTAGATGCCATGATCCAGCGCCATGGCCGTCACAGTGAATTGTTCGTCCTCAAATGCCACGCCTTCCTCTATTTCAATGATTTCCAATGGATATTTTAAATGAGTGCCACTCACCTGTAAGCTCGTCTTAATAAATGCATCAATGCCATGCGGACCATATACGGTCAATTTATCCACTCCGCCCTGAAAAGATCTGCTGCTTAAAAACCCAGGGAGTCCGAAGATGTGATCACCATGCAAATGGGTGATGAAAATTTTTTCAATCTTTCGCGGTTTGACTGCCGTTTTTAAAATTTGATGCTGTGTTGCTTCACCACAATCGAATAACCAAACCGTCCCGCGCTCTTCCAATAATTGAAGAGCGATTGATGTCACATTACGCGCTTTAGCCGGAACGCCAGCGCCTGTACCTAAAAAAACAAAATCCACGATACTACCTCCGTTGCAAATACTTTATGACTTAACTATAGCATAATCAAAGGTGCTCTTTCATTTATGACTCATTAAAACCGAAACAACATTAAACTTTTAATGAAATATGAGAAAAAAAATGCGCAAATTGATTGCTTTGAGGGAAAGCTAAACGTAAAATTAGAAATTGGTACACAATCGGGAATTCCAACTTTATAGACAGATTTAACGGAAAGTTGAGGTTTTAACATGACAGAAAACAATAAACCCACAGCATTGATTATGATTTTTGGTGCTACCGGAGATTTAGCGAAAAGGAAATTGTTTCCTTCCATATATCGACTATTTCAAAAAGAGAAAATCAATAAATTCGCCGTCGTTGGAGTAGCAAGGAGATCATTGACGAACGAAGAGTTTCAAACAAGTGTCAAGGACTCCATACTTAAGTTTGGACATGCGGAAGAAAAGGTAGACGAATTCATTTCCCATTTCCATTATCACTCCCATGACGTAACTAGCTCGGAATCATACCTGCAGTTAAAAGACATTGCCGAAAATTTAGACGGGCAGTACCATTTAGAAGGAAATCGGATCTTCTATTTAGCGATGGCACCTGAGTTTTTCGGAACGATTGCCGAACAGATTAAAGCTCAAGGCCTGACTGATTCGACTGGATATAAGCGCTTGGTCATCGAAAAGCCATTTGGGCACAGTTTCGAAACTGCCCAAAAATTGAATGAGCAGATTCGAACTGCATTCGCTGAAGATGAAATCTACCGTATCGATCATTATTTAGGAAAAGAAATGGTTCAAAATATTGAGGTCATACGTTTTTCAAATGCCCTATTCGAGCCGCTTTGGAATAACAGATATATATCTAACATCCAGGTTACTTCAAGTGAAACACTTGGCGTTGAAGAACGTGGGCGTTATTATGAAACTAGCGGTGCCCTAAGGGATATGGTCCAAAACCATCTGCTGCAAATGGTTGCCTTGCTTGCCATGGAACCCCCGATCGCTTTGACAACCGAAGAGATCAGAAGCGAAAAAGTGCGGGCATTGCGTTCACTTCGACCTATGAAGGTGGACGAAGTCAATCAATACTTCGTCCGTGGCCAATATGGTGAAGGAACGATAGGCGGTCAAGCACTTCCGGCATACCGCAATGAACATAACGTAAATCCCGAATCCAACACAGAGACCTATGTTGCGGGTAAATTGATGATAGATAACTTCCGTTGGGCCGGTGTACCTTTTTATATCCGTACCGGTAAGAGAATGGATGTCAAATCAACGAATATCGTTGTACAATTCAAAGATATCCCAATGAATCTATATTATAAAACAGAAGAAACGTTGAACCCAAATCTTCTCGTTATCCATATCCAGCCAGACGAAGGTATCACACTGTACTTAAATGTTAAGAAATCCGGGACGACATCCAATACAAAGCAAATGAAGCTGACCGTATCCAACAAAGGGATCGAACACATAAATTCTCCTGAGGCATATGAAAAGCTATTGTTTGACAGCATGCGCGGAGATGCTACAAACTTCACTCACTGGGACGAGGTTGCCCTCTCATGGAAGTTCGTCGATACCATTTCCGATGCATGGGAAAATACTAAAGAAGAATCTTTCCCTAATTATGAAGCAGGATCCACAGGTCCACTTGCATCCGATGAACTCCTGGCAGAAGATGGACATATTTGGTGGCAAATCAAGAAAAGCGAAAATAATGATGATTGATAGGATATCAAGAAGGGATGCAGATTTGAATTCTGCATCCCCTTCTTCATTCATGAAACATTCTTCCTGACCAATTTCTCCCGGATAATATGAAACATTTCCTTGGGCTTTGACATTTCTTCATCTCTTTCTAAATTAAGCCAAAATGAAACACCCAGTTCTAAGACAATGAATAATAAAAAAATGGCTACAGCCAACCAGATGATGAACATTAGTCATCCGCTCCTTCTCTCTTATCTGCCTACTGTATCCTATGGTCCGTCCATGGCTTTCAATGTTTATGTTTCCTTTTCCGCAGGTGTTTAAACCTAAAAAGATGGATGAATGACATACATCATACTACATTTCCATAAAAAAGGAAATAAACCAGCACTATTTACACCTAGTTCATTTTTACCCTTTCCAACCTTTTGGACTCTTTATAGAAAAAGAATGGTAAGGTCTTGCTGAGGTTACACTAGAAAAGGTGCCAGTAATGGCACCACTAACTTCGATCTGGGGGGATTATCGAATGGACATTCGTGAAGGACTAATTCCAACAGCGTTGGGCACAGCCGTGACAGCTGCTGGTTATGCAATGAAGCAGAACCGGCGCTCAAACAAAATGGTGGCTAATACGGTATTTGGTTTCGGTTTGGCACATATTGTATTAGGGGTCATTGACCTTGTGGAGCATCGGAGATAGTTTTTTTAAAAAAGCCGGCTTAAAAGGGAATTCCCTTTTAGCCGGCTTGAACTTATTATTTTTCCATCCATTCGGTATGGAATGTTCCTTCTTTATCAATGCGTTGATACGTATGAGCTCCAAAATAGTCACGTTGGGCTTGAATAAGGTTAGCTGGCAGCGTTTCTGTACGATAGCTGTCGAAATAGGCAAGTGCCGATGACAAGCAAGGAACCGGAATTCCGTTCATCACTGCCGTTGACACTACCTCACGTAGAGCTCCTTGATAGCTTTCGGCAATCCCTTGGAAATAAGGATCAAGAAGCAGGTTGTTCAAGTTCGCTTTACGATCGTACGCTTCCTTGATTTTTTGAAGGAATTGTGCACGAATGATACAGCCGCCACGGAAAATCATCGCGATTTCGCCATATTGCAAGTTCCAGTCATTTTCTTCTGATGCTGCTTTCATTTGTGCAAATCCTTGTGCATATGAACAGATTTTGCTCATATAAAGTGCTTTTCGGATACTTTCAATCAAAGCCTTTTTGTCGCCTGTAAATGATTCGGCTTTTGGACCACGAAGGATTTTACTCGCTTCAACACGCTCGTCCTTGATTGCTGAGATAAACCGGGCGAATACGGATTCCGTAATGATTGGAAGCGGAACACCAAGATCAAGCGCACTTTGACTTGTCCATTTCCCTGTTCCTTTTTGGCCCGCTTTATCTAAAATGATATCGACCATCGGCTTGCCAGTTTCTTCATCATATTTTTTGAAAATATCAGCAGTAATTTCAATTAGATAACTATCAAGTTCCCCTTCATTCCATTCAGTAAAGACTTCATGGAATTCTTCAGCGGACAGTCCAAGAAGATTTTTCAAAAGGAAATAAGATTCGGAAATCAACTGCATGTCCCCATATTCAATACCATTATGTACCATTTTCACATAATGACCTGCTCCATCCGGTCCGATATACGTACAGCAAGCATCACCATCGACCTTAGCTGAAATATCCTTCAAGATCGGTGCAACCAGTTCATATGCTTCTTTTTGACCCCCAGGCATGATGGATGGACCTGTTAGAGCCCCTTCTTCCCCTCCTGAGACGCCTGTACCGATGAAATGGATGCCAAGCTTGCTTAATTCGTCATTACGGCGCTGAGTGTCCTTGAAGAAGGTATTTCCTCCATCAATAACGATATCCCCTTTTTCAAGTAAAGGTTTTAATTGCTCGATTGTCGCATCTGTTGCAGCACCAGCTTTAACCATCAATAAAATTTTGCGTGGTGTTTCCAAAGAATGGACGAATTCCTCAAGCGTGTAAGCGGCCGTTACGTTTTTACCTTCCGCTTCCTTCATCATTTCGTCCGTTTTTGATCCTGAGCGATTATAGACGGAAATTGAATATCCTCTGCTTTCAATATTAAATGCAAGGTTCTTGCCCATTACCGCTAGTCCGATAACGCCAATCTGTTGTTTTGTCATGATCATCTTTCCCTTCTCTATATCTTTACACAGCTTATACGCTATTCTTTTTCAAAAGAAGGATCATTCCTCCTGGATTGCTCAAAGAAATCTTTGCTGAAGCTAGTGTCTGTTCCAATCGAACGGTTCTTCAAGGGTAATCCCTTTTTAATAATATTTTCTCCGTACTTATTTTGCAAGTGTTCCATCGCTTCATACAGAGGTTCTTTTGCTGCATCCTCTTGAAAGGAGAAAATATCCAGCTGTTTGAAGGCTGACTCTTTCTCTATGACATCATAGGCAGTGACACCAAGGAGTCTGATCCCTTCCCCATTCCAATTTTTCATAAAGAGATCTGTAGCTCCATCCAGGATATCCTTTTTTTCAAAAACAGGATTAGGAACCGTCCTGCTTCTCGTTATAGTGCGGCGGTCTTTGTAACGGATCGTCACACCTATTTTTTGACCAAGCAGGCGTTTATTTTTCAAACGGATGGCTACCCTCTCAGAAAGCTTTTCCAATACACCGATCAGTTCTTTTTGATTTGTGGAGTCATGTGGCAGAGTTGTTGAGTTCCCAATGCTTTTATGATCAAAAATCGCTTCGGGATCCACAATCCTGGGGTCAATTCCATTAGCCCTATCTTTCAAACGGATGCCATTGATCCCAAGAAGCTGTTTCAGTTGACTATCATTGGCAATTGCAAGGTCCCTGATCGTCATTATGCCGATGGTTTTAAGCTTTTCCGAGGTCTTATCCCCGATTCCATGCATTTCGTTCACTTGTAAAGGCCAGAGCTTTTCCGAAATATCCCTTTTCCTTAATATGGTGATTCCCATTGGCTTCTTCATATCAGAGGCAGTTTTGGCCAAAAATTTATTAGGGGCAATCCCGATGCTGCAAGGGAGATCCATCGTATTCAAAATTCTTTCCTGAATGCTATTGGCTATATCTAAAGGTGAACCCAATTCGGCGCATTCACTAATATCCAGATACCCCTCATCTATCGAAACCGGTTCAACCATCTCTGTATATTGCCTCAATACATCGAAAATAGCCAGTGATGCCTTTCGATAACGCTCGAAATTCGGTTTCTGAATGACTAATTGAGGACATAGTTTTTTCGCCTGCCAAATTGGCATGGTCGTTTTAACCCCGAACTTCCTCGCCTCATAGCTGCAGGTGACGATTATGCCTCTTCTCTCTTCAACATTGCCTGCAATCGCAAGCGGTTTGCCTTTCAATGAAACATCATATGACATTTCAACTGAAGCATAGAAACTATTCATGTCTACATGGAGAATGACCCTGCCATTTTTGGGATACATGTCCTTCATGTTTGACCGTCACATCCTTGTAAAAATAAAAAACACCGGATAATAGGGCCAATAAAAAACCATTTCTTTTAAGATACCCCTATTTATCTTTGGTAACCACAGTGAAAGATGATGCAAATCCAAGAAAAACAGCCATCATGTCATTGATGACTGTACATAAATTCCAGCAATACTTGAACAAAGATGATACGAGTTTTTGAGGATCAATGATTGTAATCAAACGGCTACCCCATTGGCAACACCCTGCATATATTCAGTTTATTGATTGCCTGGCTGGACTATGTGTCCGGCGGGGAGGACATCCGTCCATTTTGCAATCCACCTCTGTTCATCATTGCCGAGAGCTGATTTACCTGGATATTACCTCATTCATATCTATCAGTGGTAACAATTCATTCCTGACCTTGCCCATTCCAGCAACAAATCCTTGCTAGGGGGAATCAATTATATGGCATCAGATTTCTCGATGGAAATCACGGATTAAAATCGGTAAAGCACATTCCTCATTTCCAACAAGAAATACGGCCACCTTCTTTAGATTTACTCAGGAAACTCTCTTCCGGATCTATTTTTCGATTTAATTATTCCCCGGATACTTCTTTGATGATACTGACAACCATTTCAGCAAGCTTCGTTAATTCCTCAACGGGTATTCTTTCATTCGTAGTATGGATATCTTCATACCCCACTGCGAGATTGACAGTAGGAATCCCAAAACCTGCAATGACATTGGCATCGCTTCCGCCGCCGCTTTTAACCAACTCGCATGGACGACCGATTTTCTCTGCTGCCTTTCTTGCGACTTCGACTACATGATCGCCAGCCCCATATTTAAAACCAGGATACATGACGTTAACTTCAACTTCAGCACGTCCGCCCATTTCAATGGCGGCAGTCTCGAATGCCTCTTTCATTCTCGCCACTTGTTTTTCCATTTTTTCAGGAATCAAGGATCTTGCTTCCGCAAGGATTTCAACATGGTCACAAACAATATTGGTTTGCTGTCCACCTTGGAAACGTCCGATGTTGGCTGTCGTTTCCTCGTCGATCCGGCCTAACGGCATTCTTGAGATCGCTTTGGAAGCGATCGTAATTGCCGAAACTCCTTTTTCAGGAGCGACACCAGCGTGAGCAGTCTTGCCTAAAATTATCGCAGACACTTTCGCCTGAGTAGGTGCAGCAACGACGATATTGCCAACTTTTCCATCACTATCAAGAGCAAAACCGAATTTTGCCGTTACAAGTGAGCGATCCAATGCCTTTGCCCCTATCAAGCCAGATTCTTCACCGACTGTTATGATAAATTCGATTGTCCCATGCTCGATATTCTGTTCTTTCAACACTTTAAGCGTTTCTAACATGACCGCTAATCCAGCTTTGTCATCCGCTCCTAAAATGGTCGTTCCGTCTGACACTATGTATCCATCTTTGATGGAAGGCTTGATTCCATTACCTGGTACAACCGTATCCATATGGGAGGTGAAATAAATGGTATCTACGCCTTCTTTCATTCCTTTTAAAGTACATACTAAATTGCCTGCACCATGACCAGTAACTGCTGTTGTATCATCTTCAAAAACCTCTACACCCAGTGCCTCGAATTTTTCTGTCAGCACTTTGGCGATGGCTGCTTCATTTTTCGTTTCGGAATCAATCTGGACCAATTCCATAAATTCACTAACTAAACGTTCTTCATTAATCATAAAATAAAACCTCCAAAAAAGTTTTCCTCTTTAATTATACTTCTAAAAGCGGCGCCCCGGCAAATAATGTGAAATTGAGGAACCGTGCTTAAATGGAATGCTGGTCATCCCCCGTCCAAAGTTCCCCTTAAAAAGGGTGAATGATAACATATAAATGGTTTTCGAATTCTTCCCAGTATGGAAAAGAGCCCAAAATAGATATATTTCGGGCTCCTTGCAGTTGGATCATAACGGGATATTGCCGTGTTTTTTCCATGGACGTTTTTCTTTTTTGTTGCGAAGCATTTCAAGTGATTGAATGATCTTAATCCTTGTTTCCCGGGGATCAATTACATCATCTACCATTCCAAGACTTGCAGCAACATATGGATTAGCGAATTTATCACGGTATTCTTCTATTTTAGCTGCACGAGTCGCTTCAGGGTCTTCACTATTTTGAATTTCACGGGCAAAAATGATATTTGCCGCTCCAGCAGAACCCATTACCGCGATTTCCGCATTTGGCCATGCAAATGTTAGATCAGCACCGATGGATTTACTATTAAGGGCCACATAAGCTCCTCCGTATGCTTTACGCAGGATGATCGTCAATTTTGGTACTGTTGCTTCTGAATAAGCGTATAGCAGCTTTGCACCGTGACGGATTATCCCGCCATGCTCTTGTTTAACGCCCGGGAAGAAGCCTGAAACATCTTCAAACGTAATTAACGGAATGTTAAACGAGTCACAAAAACGAATAAAACGGGCAGCCTTATCAGATGAATCAATATCCAGTCCCCCTGCCAATACTTTTGGCTGGTTACAGACAAGTCCCACTGATTTCCCTTTGATTCGGGCTAAGCCGACCACTATGTTTTTCGCAAAGCCCTCTTGCACCTCCATGAAGGAACCCTCATCGACAATTTGCTCCAATACTTTCCGAACATCATATGGACGGATCCCTTCATAAGGGACTACATCCGTTAAGTCCGGACGGTAGTCATCTCCATCGTCCGTTTCCAAAACCGGCGGCTTCTCTTCATTGTTTTGTGGAAGATAGCTCAGGAGACGTCTAACGTCGGCCAATACTTGTTCTTCTGTCGCTCCCTTGAAATGCGCATTACCGCTTATGGTATTATGTACAGTCGCTCCACCCAACCCTTCAGATGAAATCTTTTCACCCGTAACCGTTTCAATGACTTTAGGTCCTGTTATGAACATTTGGCTCGTTTTTTCAACCATGAAGACAAAGTCGGTTATGGCTGGAGAATAAACGGCTCCGCCTGCACAAGGTCCCATAATAACGGAAATTTGTGGAATGACGCCTGAATAAATGGAGTTCCGATAAAATATTTGTCCATAACCGTCAAGGGAAACAACACCTTCTTGAATACGCGCTCCACCAGAATCGTTCAAACCTATGAAGGGGGCCCCATTTTCCGCTGCCAAATCCATAACATTGGCAATTTTCAGAGCATGCATTTCCCCTAGTGCACCGCCAAATACAGTAAAGTCCTGGGAAAACAGATAAATGTCGCGGCCGTTTACCTTTCCATAACCGGTGACAACCCCTTCTCCCGGTCCTTCTTCCTTTTCCATGCCAAAATTAGTATTACGGTGTTTGATGAAAGGATTAAGTTCAATGAAAGTTCCCGGATCAACTAAAAGCTCGATTCTTTCCCTTGCAGTAAGTTTGCCCTTTTCATGCTGCTTATCGATTCTTTCTTCACCGCCGCCCATTTCCACTTTGCGGCGTCTGTCATATAAGTCATTGATCGTTTCATATATGTCTGTCATTCCTGCTCCTCCTTTGATCCGGCTCGTTCACAAAGCTCAAACAATACACCTGAAGTAGACTTGGGATGAACGAAAGCAACATCTGCTTTGTGTGCTCCCTTTCTTGATGAATCATCAATCATGCGCAATCCTGATTCTTTAATTTCTTTAATTCGATCTTCGATACTATCGACACCAAGGGCCACATGATGAATCCCTTCACCGCGTTTATCAATGAATTTGGCGATTGGACTTGACGGTGACAACGCTTCCAATAACTCCAAACGGGTATTGCCTGCCAAGATAAAGGCCACTTTTACGCCTTGGCTCTCCACTGTCTCTATTCCTTCAAGTTCCAAGTTCAGCGTTTCCGTGTAAAGTGGTAAGGTTTCATCAAGTGACTTGACGGCAATACCAATATGATCGATATTTTTAATCATCATTCATCCCCCCATGTTATGTATTATGGATGACTCTATTAAAATACTATTAATCTTCCATTGAAGCCTTTCAAGATTCGGAATAATATGAACATTGTACTTTTACTTGTTTCTACTAAACGTTCAAGTTAAAATAAAACCAATTAAACTGTTTGAGGGAGAGAGAGCATATGGGAAATAAAAAAATAAGAAAGATCGTCGTGTATTTAATGCTTATCTCGATGTTGATGACGACCTTATTATCAGGTATCGCATTTCTTTTATAATAAATATCGGAATGAGAGGGAAGCAAAGACTTCCCTCTCTTTTTTATTTTATCGCTCCGTTTTTCTTTGCCAAAGTTTTGAAATCATCGTTCGACTTGGTGATTAACACCTTTGTGCCGATAGGGACTTTTTCATACAAACGCTCTACATCGGCTTTATGCATCCGTACACAGCCATTTGAAATGAATTTACCGACTGACGACGGTTGATTCGTACCATGTATCCCGTAAATCCTGCCATCGGTATTTCGTGCATCAAATCCAATCCACCTCGATCCCAAAGGGTTCCTGGGATCGCCGCCCGGAATATTCTTTTTTCGATAATAGGGATTGACCGCTTTTATTTTAACCGTGAAAATCCCTTCAGGTGTCAATTCCTGACTCTTCCCAGTGCCGACCGGCAGAATCTCCTTGACCTCGTTATCATCAATGAACGCCAATTTATTGTTGGCTTTATTGATGATGATAAAAGGATCTCCCGGCTTAACCGATTGAGGTTGAGCTTGTACCTGTAGCGGCCACAAAGATAGCATAAGCAACAAAGAAAGGATCCATTTCATTTATATCAATTCCTTTACTTTTTTGCTTAGTTTAAGCCATGTGCCTCTTTTTCATTCGGTTATTGGCCAGCTTGGGTAGCCCCTTGAAGGAATGCTTCAACAATAAATAGCGTTCCATTTCCTTCATGAGCTGCAGTAATGCGGCCCTTGATTCAAACTCTTCCCGTGTCTGTGGAAGTGCCATTCCCCTAAAATGCATCTCCATTTCTTCAAGCTTTTTCAGGTAAAGAATGGCCGTATTTTGTGGATGGACGTTTTCTGCCAGGTCCTCAATAAAATCAGCCACTATCCCGCTTTGCTTGACGACCAATGGAATATTCGTGACTAGAGGAAGAATGCGTTCAATTATTTCAAATTGCTTTTCACGCATTTTGAAATAATGGTAATACAGGTCTTCTTCCCTTAAGAAATGATTTTCCACGTCCCTGAAGGCAAGGCTTTTGGCTTGGTTAAGAAGATTGGCTGTTTCAGTAATTTCCTTACCATCCCATGTGTGGTCATTATCCCTTAAATAGCGGACAATCCCCATTAAGATCGCACTAAAGTTAGTTTCGATACTTTCCTGATAGGCAAGCAGTTTTTCTTCGACACTGGGCATGTACAGATTCATGACAAGTGCAACTCCAACTCCAACGGCAATTAATATCGTTTCATTGATCAGCAGGGAAAAAGTGATGTTGCCAGCTCCATAAAGATGCATGATGATGACACTGCTCGTTACAATTCCCTCATTAATCTTCAAGGCAACTGTCGTAGGAATGAAAATCAAAAGGATCAACCCTATTGTCAGCGGATGGAACCCGATGAAATGAAAAAATAGGGATGCATAGACCATTGCGATCAAACAAGCTAAAAACCGGTGCCAGGAGGCATCCACCGACTTCTTTTTTGTAACTTGAATGCATAAGATCGTTATGATTCCCGCAGCCGAAAAATATTCCAGGTTAAGCATTTGTGCAATAATAATTGCCAGGGTAACCCCCAAAGCAGTTTTAATCGTCCTGTATCCGATTTTAAACATTGTTATGTATCACCTGGCTCTTTCGCTATCTATTATAATACTATCAGGATTTCTGATGTTTTTACAGTCCTTTGTGAATGAAATTTCCAATTTTTCAAAATCCATTCACTCAAAAATACATTATAGGAATAAAATAAAAAAAGGTAACCTAGTCGTTACCTTTTTTTTATAATTATATACTATTTGCCTTGGCTTATAAAACTTTTTCCAAGAAGTCTTTTGCACGCTGGCTTTTCGGATTGGAAAAGAATTCTTCCGGAGCACTTTCTTCGACGAGAAGACCCCCGTCCAAGAAAAGTACACGATCGGCCACTTCTTTGGCAAATCCCATTTCATGCGTTACGATAAGCATGGTCATCCCAGTATGTGCCAGTGACTTCATTACCTCGAGCACTTCTTTTACCATCTCAGGATCAAGAGCTGAGGTCGGCTCATCGAAAAGCATCACTTCCGGATTCATTGCCAATGCCCGCGCAATGGCGACCCGTTGTTTTTGTCCGCCTGATAGACGATTCGGATATGACGATTCTTTATCGGCCAAACCGACTTTAGTCAAGAGCTCCCGGGCTTGTTTTACTGCTTCAGCTTTTGATAATTTTTTCACCTTCATCGGTGCATATGTCAGATTCTCCAGGACAGTTTTATGAGGAAATAAATGAAAATGTTGAAAAACCATTCCGACATTTTCACGCACTTTCATGATATTGGTCTTTTTTTCAGTGATGTTTTGATCTTTAAACCAAATTTGACCATCAGTTGGAGTCTCAAGCATATTGATGCAACGCAAGAAAGTTGATTTTCCCGAACCGGATGGGCCGATGATCGCTAACACTTCACCCTGCCCTATCTCGGTGCTGATGCCTTTTAATACCTCGAGCTTACCATAATTTTTTTTGAGCTCATCAATTTTAATCACTGCGTCTCATTCTCCTTTCAATCACCTTGCCTAAGATGGTAAGAACCATAACCATCACATAATAAATGAGACCGGCAAATAAAATCGGCTCGAAGAATTTATATGTCTCACCGCCGACAATATAAGAACGGCGCATGATATCCCCCAACCCAATAATTGTGACAACGGCTGATTCCTTCGTTAAGGAAATCACTTCGTTCACAAGGGACGGCAGGATATTCTTGATGGCCTGCGGAAGTATTATATTAAGCATCATCCCTGAATAGGGTACCCCAAGTGCAAGTGCAGCCTCACGTTGCCCTTTATCTACCGCTAGAATGCCTCCCCTGATAATCTCAGAGATGTATGCGGCAGAGTTTAGCCCGAATGCTAAAAATGCTGCTTGGAATGCTTCGATTTGAATCCCTAATATTTGTGGTGAACCAAAATAAATCAGCATTAATTGCAGCACTAAAGGGGTACCGCGGAAAATGGATGTATAAAAGTCAGCAATCCAATTTAAGGGCTTGATTCTACTGATTTTAAGTATAGATAATAATATTCCCAAAACAAAACCGATTACAGCCGCAACCGCTACAACCTTTAATGTAGTCGGTATTCCCTCCAGGATATATGGAAGGGAGGGTATAATCCTATCAAATTCCAGATTCACTCCATTCATCCTCTCTTATGAAGGCCGTTCTCATGGGCCTTCCTCCTGCTTCATTTAATGTCAATAAAGCGCGGAAAAACGTTCAGAAGGCATATTGCATCTCTTCTGAACGCTTTTCCTCTCTTGTATTATTCAGTTTCGCTGCCACCGAACCATTTTATTATTAATTTTTCCATTTCACCATTCTCTAACATTTTTTTCAATTCGGCATTGAATTCGTCAGTTAACTTGCTTCCTTTTTGGAAAGCGATTGCCGAACCGGCATCTTCTTCACCAGATTTGATCACATAGCCCACCAAATCTTTATTATCTTTCAAATAGCCTTTTGCCACAGTATCTTCCATGATTGCGGCGTCAAAACGTCCTGTGGACATTTCTTGAACAACCTCTGGAATACGATTCCGTTTTTCAATTTTCATCCCGGTCTTTTTGGATTTATTCAAGTCGTTTGCCAATGTCTCCTGAATGGATGCAAGCTGTACCCCTACCGTTTTCCCTTTTAAATCTTCAACAGTTTTGATCTTACTGTCCTTTGTCGTGATGATCATGTTTTTAGCTGTATAGTATATATCACTGAAATCAACGGATTGTTCACGTTTTTCTGTTGGAGTCATTCCAGAGATAACGAAATCGACCGATTTATTTTCCAGAGCCGGAACAAGACTATTAAAGTCAATGTCCTTCACTTGAACCTCATAACCTAATTTTTTACCGATTGCTTTAGCGATATCAATGTCAAATCCTTTTATTTGATCACTTTTAGATGTTTCAACATATTCAAATGGCGGATAATCCGCAGATGTTCCCATTACCAGGACCTTTTTGTCTTCTTTGCCAGCTGTGTTTTTATCTTTTTTCTCAGATGTTCCGCATGCTGCTAAAATACCTACTAATAACACAGAAGTAAGCAACAATGCTAACTGCTTTTTCAACTTCATTATTATTCCTCCAAAATGATATTTTCAATTCTCTTGTTATTAAATTTGGTTTTAGGTTACATAAATTAATTAATTCGCATAACTAATATTCATACACTAATGTGTATTTTAACACACTCTAATAATTATTCAATAACGTAAAAGATAGATTTACTTTTCGAAATATTCACTCAATTAACCTTCCCCATTTCGCACTTTTTCTCCAGAGGGGATATATCTGGCTTCCTTATCTATCTTCTTTCCTAAATGTTCCTTATTTATGCAAGTTCATGAATAAAAAAAAACCCGTCGATTGGCGGGTTTTTTTGCTTATGGCTATAGCTTACACTTCTTCGCAATATTGATCGAAGTAGTCTTGTAATTTTTCAACTACGGACATCGGGTGGTGCCCTTCAATTTCATGGCGTTCTATCATAGTGATGATTTTTCCATCTTTCAGCAATGCAAATGATGGGGATGACGGTGGATACCCTTCGAAGTAATCACGGGCTTTTTCCGTCGCCTCCTTATCTTGCCCAGCAAAAACAGTTACAAGCTGATCAGGGCGTTTATCATTATGAATCGCATGAGCTGCTGCAGGTCTAGCTATTCCCCCAGCGCAGCCACAAACGGAGTTGACCATAACAAGTGTCGTTCCTTTTTGTGCAAATACCTCTGCTACTTCCTCGGGAGTAGTCAATTCTGTATATCCAGCAGTCTTAATCTCATCGCGAGCCTGTTTGACTACGTCGTTCATTAAAAAATTAAAATCCATATTCATGGTATGTGCCCCTTCCAAGTTTTCTCTTCAATCCTATCATAACAATTGCCACTTCGTGATTCAATAAATTTACCTGCTAAAGGTGGATAAAGGGATCTGAAACATGTTTAAAACGAAAAGGAAGCGGGAACCATGTGTGTAACAACAAGAAAACTTCTTACAAAGGGATGGGGCATGAGAAACAATTCAAGCCCCACCCCTTTCCTGTTTAATTTGACTTAAACGTATCAGTAAAAAATTGAAAGACTTGCTTAACAGCAGTGGTGACCGTTTTATTCCCTGACATCACTTCATTCTCCAGAATAGGGAGAAGACCTTTGACGGTTTCATTTTTATAGAACATCGTTTTAAGCTGGTGATCCATTAATGAATAAAGCCATTCCTTAGATTGCATTCTTCTCCGTTCTTGAAAAACACCAGATTCCTTGGTCATAGCGGAAAATTCATTCAATACATCCCAAAGCTCTGGAATTCCTTTACCGGTTATGGCAGAACAAGTATATGCCTTTCCTGCCCATCCCTTTGTTGCCGGCTGAAGGAAGTGCAAGATTCTACTATATTCGGACTTTGTCCTAATCGCCAACGGAATGTTCTCCCCGTCCGCTTTATTGACCACAATTCCGTCCACAAGTTCCATGATCCCTTTTTTCATCCCCTGTAATTCATCCCCGGCACCGGTTAGGACAAGGAGCATGAAGAAGTCGACCATACTTCGTACTATAGCTTCACTCTGGCCGACACCAACAGTTTCTATCAGGATGACATCAAATCCTGCCGCTTCACAAAGCAACATCGTTTCCCTTGTTTTGCGGTGAACTCCTCCTAAGGTGCCTTCGGATGGTGAGGGCCTTATGAAGGCACGGGGGTTTCTTGCCAGCTCCTCCATCCTCGTCTTATCACCTAGGATACTTCCCCCGTTGATAGAAGAGCTTGGGTCGACGGCTAGAACAGCAACCTTATGGCCCCTTGCACATAAGTAGGATCCAAACGTCTCGATAAACGAGCTTTTCCCTGCACCTGGCACTCCGGAAATCCCGATTCGAATCGAGTTCCCTGTATGAGAAAGGATGGAATGTAATAATTCCTGTGCAGGATCGAAGTGGTGGGGTGCATTGCTTTCAATCAGTGTAATCCCTTTAGCAAGATTGGCCCTATCCCCTTTTATGATTCCCTCTTTAAGTTCATGGATCGGTATGCTTACATTTTGTTTTTTGACGAATTTGCTTTTTGAAGCTTTGTTATGACTGGCTGTTAATTCTACACCTGGCTTTAATGAAGAAGCAAAACCTTCCTGATTGTTAAGATCGACCCATTCCGGCTTCTTGTCT
Source organism: Peribacillus sp. YIM B13481 (assembly GCF_042787985.1). Taxonomy (NCBI): domain Bacteria; kingdom Bacillati; phylum Bacillota; class Bacilli; order Caryophanales; family Bacillaceae; genus Peribacillus; species Peribacillus sp. YIM B13481. The sequence goes on along the minus strand of NZ_JBHZPE010000010.1, from coordinate 13,649 downwards.
TCACTCATTATTGGACCACTTCCTCATATCCGAGGCGATTGTATATTTCCTGAAGCACTTTTTTCGCTGCCTGTGGAATGACTGTACCAGGTCCAAAAATGGCTGAAGCGCCATTTTCCATTAAGTAATCATAATCCTGTGCAGGGATGACGCCGCCGACGATCACTATGATGTCTTCACGGCCCAATTTCTTCAGTTCCGACATTAGCTGCGGTAACAATGTTTTATGACCGGCAGCAAGCGAACTCATTCCGACAACATGCACATCATTTTCCACGGCCTGTAAGGCGGTTTCTTCCGGTGTTTGGAATAATGGACCGATATCGACATCATAGCCTAAATCCGCAAACCCCGTTCCTACTACTTTAGCTCCACGATCATGACCGTCCTGACCCATTTTAGCCATTAACAAACGCGGTCTTCTTCCTTCATTTTCAAGGAACTCTTCCGTCATGCGGACGACTTCCTCAATTTCCGCTTCTTTTGAGTATGCCGAGCTATATACACCGCTGATAGAACGGATCGTTGCTTTATGACGTCCAGCCACCTCTTCGACCGCATCGGAGATTTCACCTAGTGAAGCCCGTACTCTTGTAGCTTGCACAGCCAGTTCAAGCAGGTTACCTTCGCCTGTTCTAGCAGCCCTGGATAGCGCCTGAAGAGCTTCATCCACCTTTGCCTGATCACGCTTCGCTTTTAATTCGCCCAAACGCTTTAGCTGACTTTCGCGAACTGCGGTATTATCAATCTCCAGTATTTCAATCGGATCTTCTTTTTTCAAACGATATTTATTGACGCCGACAATCGTTTCATCCTGAGAATCGATTTTAGCTTGACGCTTTGCAGCCGCTTCCTCGATCCTCATTTTTGGAAGGCCGGTTTCGATTGCCTTTGCCATTCCTCCAAGACCTTCGATTTCTTCTATGTGAGCCCAAGCCCTTTCGATTAATTCATTAGTGAGCGATTCTACATAATATGAACCCGCCCATGGATCGATTACCTTTGTGATACCGGTTTCCTCCTGCAGATAAAGCTGTGTGTTACGTGCAATGCGGGCCGAGAAATCAGTTGGCAGTGCAATGGCCTCATCCAGTGCGTTCGTATGCAGGGACTGTGTATGTCCCAGTGCGGCCGCATGAGCTTCAATCAGGGTCCTTGCGACATTATTAAACGGATCCTGCTCGGAGAGGCTCCAGCCGGAGGTTTGGGAATGAGTCCTTAATGCCATCGCTTTATTATTTTTCGGTTCGAACTGTTTCATCAGTTTTGACCAAATGAAACGAGCCGCCCTCATTTTCGCCACCTCCATGAAATAGTTCAATCCTACAGCCCAGAAGAATGACAGGCGTGGTGCAAACTTATCGATATCAATACCTGCCTTCATGCCGGTACGTGCGTACTCAAGACCATCAGCCAATGTATAGGCCAGTTCGATATCCGCCGGCGCCCCCGCTTCTTGGAGATGATAACCCGAGATGGAAATGGAATTGAATTTCGGCATATATTTGGAGGTATACTCAAAAATATCAGCTATGATTTTCATGGACATTTCAGGTGGGTAGATATACGTATTCCGAACCATATATTCCTTTAAGATGTCATTTTGAATCGTGCCCGAAAGCTTATCCTGTGTAACGCCTTGTTCTTCAGCTGTCACGATATAAAAAGCCAGGATAGGTAATACTGCACCGTTCATAGTCATTGATACGGACATCTGATCTAGCGGAATCCCGTTGAAAAGGATTTTCATGTCAAGGATGGAATCAATGGCAACTCCCGCTTTCCCCACATCACCGACAACGCGTGGATGATCGGAGTCATAACCACGGTGTGTGGCTAAATCAAAGGCAACTGAGAGCCCTTTTTGCCCCATCGCCAGATTACGTCTGTAGAACGCATTGGATTCCTCAGCAGTCGAAAAACCTGCATACTGGCGTACCGTCCAAGGACGATTGACATACATCGAAGGATAGGGCCCCCTTGTAAACGGAGCGATGCCTGGGACACTTTCCATATGCTCCAATTCGCGATTATCTTCTTTAACATAAAGCGGTTTGACTTTTATTTGTTCATTGGTTTCAAACAGAAGGCTATCGATATTTTGCCCAACGGCTTTTTCGGCTTCTTTTTTCCATGCTTCTACCGTCCCTTTAATCTTAGCCTTGGCAGGATTTATAGCAGAAAAATTCGGTTTTTTCATTTCAGTTCACCCCTAGCTCATGCAATAATTCCAATAAAATTGCTATTACGTTCGTTTTAACATGGATAGAATCTTTCATTCCGGCTTCACTTAGTGTGATTTCCAATTCTTCTTGCTGCTTGCCAGCCAAATAAATATTGATTTCAGGGAATTGCTTTTTAATTTCTTTAATTGTGATTGGGGCTAATTCCGCGTAGTCACCATCACTGCCGCAAATACAATAGATAGGGAAATTGGTCGAAGCTACGTAATCGACTGCTTCCTGAATGGTTTGACACCCCTTACTACCTACTGTTTCAATACCTCCTGCTGCAGCCAGACTTTTAACGAAATCTGCACGGGGTTTATAGGATTTAAGGTTTTTCAAATTAATCAAACCGATTGTTGGAGCTGTTCCATTTATTTCTTTATAACTTTCACTGCGCAGTCTTATTTGTTCGAACTGAATGGATACCCGTTCCAAGGCGATTGGCGTAATGCCAACCGGCTTCTCAACTTTCATGTATGACACATGTTTATCCAGTGTCGGGGTTTTAATCTTATCAGCTGGATTCGGATAAACATTCGTTCCGATAATACTATCTTTTCTGAAAGCCGCATTTTGAACTCTTCCTAGGTATACTTCAGCTATGTCTTTCTGTAGGGTGCCTTGCTTAATCAGCTCTAAAATCCCCCCGGCTTCATCGATTTCAAGGAATTTCGCCCAAGCCTTTTCAGCCAATTCATCCGTTAATTGTTCAACATACCAAGAACCGCCAGCAGGATCGACCACGGTGGTGATATTTGTTTCCTCTTTTAAAATCAAATGAGTGTTACGGGCGATTCTTTCTGAAAAATCATCAGATTCACCAGTTGCATGAGTAAATGGATGAATTTGAAGATATTGAATGCCACCGATAGCTGCAGCAAAAGCTTGGTTTGTGGTCCGAAGAATATTGACGTGCTGGTCATATAGCGTTTCTGTCAGTTCGGAAGTAACAGCATGTATGGCCATTTTAAAATGATCCGGAGCTGTATCGAAGGCTTCAGCAAGACCTGCCCAAAGCCTCCTGGCAGCCCGCAGTTTGGCGATGGACATAAAGTAATTGGAATCGACTGCAAACGAAAATACTATTCTTTCGGAAACTGAAGAAATGGAAAGCCCTTGTTTTTGCCCTTCCAATAGATATTGGACGGCTGCCGATAATCCGTACGCGATTTCTTGAACGGCATTGGCTCCTCCATTATGATAGACTGCCGTATTAATCAGGACTGTCTTTAAATCCCGGCCTACCTTCTGATAATCTTGGATCGTCTTAAGCCATTCTGCAAAATAATGATCCGTATCCTCTGGCAGCTGACCGCCAATGAGCCATTCTGCAATGGGATCTTCTGCAACTACGCCTGTCAATTGGGCATTTTGCGATTCAGCAACGGCTTTGAATTGCGGGAATAATCCTTTTTGTTTTCCCTTAAGGTCAATGAAAACCGGGATTTCCCTTAATGGGATATCTTTAAACAATTTTTCAGCCCTTGCTCCCTCAGCAAGCAATCTTGCAGGGTACGCCACGACATTTTGACCGCGCTTGAATGACACCTTCATCTTTTCATTTGCCTCTTCAGCCGTGACACCGCTTACAGGTTGAACGACCAGCCAAGGTTTTTCATAATAACCCGTTGGAAACGTTCCTCGGGTATAAGGGAAGAACCCTGGCAATTCAGCTACATTTGCCGTTGAATCCGCCGTTTCTGTATAAAGTGGATATAAAGTGATGCCCTCATATGTATTCGTTTTTAATTTTTCTACACTTTTTCCTTTTAAACTGACTTCCGCAGCTTCTTTCCACTCTTCCAAAGAAGGCTTAGGAAAGGTTATGTTTTTTACATCTTTCAGTTCCATCTGTAATCGCTTTCTTATCGTCTGCCGTCTCAATCCCCATATCCACTCTTCGGGAGAACGAACGCTCAGTCAGTTCAGATAAGAAAACCACCCTCCCATCAATTTGATCTGGATTATACTAACATTCTATCATAATTTTCTTGAAATTTAAGCCAATAGAAATTAGCAAAGGAGTTCTAAGAGAAGCTGATAGCCTTTTTCGTCTCTTTGAAATAAAGTACAGCCCTATTCTGTGCTAGAACAGCTCTCAATAAAATAATAGCAAAAATAAAATTTTTGTCGATGTTTTTCTAAAAAGAAGTACAAAAAAAGGAAGGAACCTACTGTCCTTCCTTTTTCTTCATTTTAGTATATGGAAGTGTTTTCTTTGGAAATCTTTTCGATGATTTCTTTAACTCTTGCGAGGAATCGTCCACATACCAGGCCGTCCAAAACACGATGATCTAGTGATAAACAGAGATTAACCATATCCCGTACTGCAATCATGTCATTTATGACCACTGGCCGTTTCACAATTGTTTCAACTTGTAAAATGGCTGCCTGTGGATAATTGATGATTCCCATGGATTGGACAGAACCGAATGAACCAGTGTTATTAACAGTGAACGTGCCACCTTGCATATCCTCTGCTTTTAACTTACCCGCCTTCACTTTGGATGCGAGTTCCTGTATCTCCCTTGCAATACCTTTGATTGATTTTTCATCTGCATTTTTTATGACCGGTACAAATAAGGCATCTTCAGTTGCAACGGCTATTGATATATTGATTTCTTTCTTTTGTATGATTTTTTCGCCTGCCCACATCGAATTGAGCTCTGGAAATTCCGTAAGGGCTTGAGCAACCGCTTTTACGAAAAAGGCAAAGTACGTTAAATTATAACCTTCTTTTTGTTTAAAGTCGGATTTTAGATTATCACGCAACTTCACCATATTGCTTGCGTCAACTTCCACCATCGTCCAAGCATGCGGAATTTCGTGCTTACTTTTCAACATATTGGACGCAATTGCCTTACGGATGCCGGTAACAGGTATTTCCTTGTCACCAGCCGCAGTCGTAACGTTTGTTACTGGGCTGGTTTGACGATCAACTTGAGGAGCGAGCACTTTAGGAGCCGAATCGGGCATTGCCGAAGGCTCATCCGCCTTAGGAAGATTCCCTGATTCAACAAGTTTAAGTAAATCTTTACGGGTGATCCGTCCCTCATTCCCCGTTCCTTTCACTTTTGAAAGATCGATTCCATGCTCCTGGGAAAGTTTTAACACTGCTGGCGAATAGCGAGCTTTCCTTGATGGTTCGGCCGCTTGCTGTACATTTCTTGTAACAGGTGCATCAACTTTTTCTACGCTATGAGAAACAGCTTGCCCTACATTATCGTTATCCGTCTTTGCCGTTTCAACTTCAATCGAGCAAATGACTTCCCCGACTGCTAACGTTTGATTCTCATCCGCTTTCAATTCCTTGATGATGCCGGTGAAGGAAGAAGGAACCTCAGCATTTACTTTATCCGTCATCACTTCAGCTAACGGGTCGTATTTCGTGACATGATCCCCAGGCTTTACAAGCCATTTACTGATGGTTCCCTCTGTGACACTTTCGCCTAGTTGAGGCATCTTCATTAATTCCATAGCCATAAATCGTTCCTCCTTCTTAACAGTCATTAATACTCAGCCAATTCCCTCATAGCTTTTTCCACCTTATCTGGATTCACCATAAAATGTTTTTCCATCGTAGGCGCATATGGCATGGCAGGTACATCAGGTCCGGCCAACCGTTTTACAGGAGCATCCAAATCAAAAAGACAATGCTCGGCAATGATGGCTGCGACCTCACTCATAATGCTTCCTTCTTTATTGTCCTCCGTAACCAGTAAAACTTTCCCCGTTTTAGATGCCGCTTCTATGATAGCATCTTTATCTAAAGGGTAGACGGTGCGCAAGTCAAGAACATGTGCAGAGATTCCATCTGCAGCTAATTTTTCTGCTGCCTGAAGGGCAAAATGCACACAAAGGCCATAGGAGATGACAGTAATGTCTTCCCCTTCCCTTTTCACATCCGCCTTACCGATTGGAAGTACATAATCTTCAGTGGGTACCTCACCCTTGATCAAGCGATATGCGCGTTTATGTTCAAAGAAAAGCACTGGATCTTCATCGCGAATGGCAGCTTTAAGCAAACCCTTTACATCATACGGAGTGGAAGGCATCACAATTTTCAAACCCGGCTGATTGGCAAAGATTGCTTCAACCGATTGTGAATGATAAAGAGCTCCATGAATTCCTCCTCCATATGGGGCACGGATCACCATAGGACAGCTCCAGTCATTATTGGAACGGTATCTAATCTTGGCTGCCTCTGAAACAATTTGGTTAATGGCAGGCATGATGAAATCAGCAAATTGCATCTCAGCTATCGGCCGAAGCCCATACATGGCGGCTCCAATTCCCACTCCTGCAATTGCAGATTCAGCGAGCGGTGTATCGATGACCCTGGCTTCACCGAATTGGTCATATAAACCATGAGTCGCTTTAAAGACCCCACCTTTTTTTCCAACATCCTCTCCCAATACGAATACACGGGAATCACGTTCCATCTCTTCCCTCATTGCCATTGTTACAGCATCTATATAAGAAATCACTGGCATTCTATTACCCCCTTACTTTTGTGCATACACATGATTCATTGCACTTTCAGCCTTCGGATATGGAGCATTTTCAGCATAATCAGTAGCTTCGTTGACTATCTTCATGACTTCATCATTCATTTGTTTCTCAAGATCCTCATCCATGATTCCCACTTCTTTTAAATACGCTCCAAATGTCTTTATGGAATCCTTTGTTTTAGCTTCGGCCACTTCATCCGCTGTCCGGTAGCTTCTGTCATCATCATCACTTGAATGTGGAGTGAGCCTATATGAAACGGTTTCTACAAGGGAAGGCCCCTCTCCCCTTCGTGCACGGTCAGCCGCTTCTTTCACTGCTGCATACACTTCCAATGGGTCATTGCCATCCACCGTTATTCCAGGCATCCCATAGCCAATCGCCCTATCGGAAACATTTTCACACGATAGCTGTTTCTCAATAGGAACGGAAATCGCATATTTATTATTTTCACACATGAAAATGACCGGTAGCTTATGCACACCTGCAAAGTTGGCCCCTTCATGAAAATCGCCCTGATTTGATGAACCTTCCCCAAACGTTACGAATGTTACTAAATCCTTACCTTCCATCTTCCCAGCAAGGGCAATTCCAACTGCATGCGGGACCTGTGTCGTTACAGGTGACGAACCGGTGACGATTCTATTTTCCTTTTGACCAAAATGTCCAGGCATTTGACGTCCCCCGGAATTGGGATCTTCCTCTTTCGCAAAACCTGAAAGCATCAAGTCTTTTGCGGTCATTCCGAAGGTAAGAACCACACCAACATCCCGATAATAAGGCAGTACATAATCCTTTTGCCTATCCAGCGCAAAAGCTGCTCCAACCTGTGCAGCTTCTTGCCCCTGGCAGGAAATTACGAAGGGAATTTTCCCGGACCGGTTTAAAAGCCACATACGCTCATCAATCCTGCGGGACAAAAGCATTGTCCTGTACATATCTAAAACCATTTCCTCAGTTAAGCCTAATTGTTCATGACGTTTTTCTACCATCATAAAACCTCCTGACCTTATTCTTATGAATGAATGGCAAGTCCATCGATAGCAAGCGCCGCCTCGCCGATTGCTTCAGAAAGACTTGGATGTGGATGAATTGTCTTGGCTACCTCCCAAGGTGTCGCATCAAGTACTTTTGCAAGTCCAGCTTCTGAAATCATATCCGTAACATGTGGTCCGATCATATGAACGCCAAGTATATCATCCGTTTTCTTATCTGCAATGATTTTGACAAAACCATCTGCTTCCCCGAATACAAGGGCCTTACCAACTGCACGGAATGGGAATTTCCCAATTTTAAGTTCATAGCCTTCCTTGTTTGCCTGCTCTTCCGTCAAACCTACGCTGGCAGCTTCAGGGCTAGAATACACACATTTTGAAATTAGCGAATAATCCAACCGTTCTGGTTTTTGGCCTGCCATATGCTCAACGGCTGTAATACCTTCATGGGAGGCAACATGAGCCAATTGAAGACCGCCGATACAATCACCGATCGCATAGATATGTGTTTCCTTCGTTTGGAAGAATTCATTGGTTTCAATAAAGCCTTTTTCTTTCACAATTTCCGTATTTTCAAGGCCGATCCCTTCAACATTTGCTGATCTGCCCACGGAAACCAGCATTTTTTCAGCTGTGAATTCCTCTACCGATCCATTTACTTCAGCAGAAATAGTTACTGAAACATCCGTTTTCAGGGTTTCAGGCAATACCTTGGCACCTGTAACGAATTTGACGCCTTTTTTAGTTAGGAGACGAAGCATCTCACTAGAAATATCATGATCTTCTGTCGGGATGATTCTATCCGCATATTCAAGTACTGTTACTTCAACACCAAAATCATTCAGCATCGAGGCCCATTCAATTCCGATAACTCCCCCGCCTACAATAATCAATGATTTTGGCAGGCTCTCAAGCTTTAGGGCTTCATCCGATGTTAAGACCAATTCCCCATCAATTGGTAAACCTGGCAGTGTCCTCGGACGCGAACCGGTAGCTATGATAATATTCTGAGGAATAAGCATTTCATTTTCACTGCCATTATTCATTTCCACGGAAATTGTCCCAGGCATCGGTGAAAATATAGATGGACCAAGTATACGTCCTAATCCTTCATAAACGGTTATCTTCCCTTGTTTCATCAAGTGCTGAACACCTTTATAGAGTTGATCAACCACTTTATTTTTTCTTTCCTGTACCTTAAGGAAATCCAACTTTACATCCCCGGTAATAATACCGAATTCCTCGCTCTTCACTGCAGTCTGATAAACTTCTGCACTTCTTAAAAGTGCTTTTGAAGGGATACAGCCTTTATGTAGACACGTTCCGCCGAGCTTGCCTTTTTCCACGACAGCCGTTTTCAATCCTAATTGTGCAGCCCTTATTGCTGCCACATACCCACCTGTTCCTCCTCCGAGGATAACGAGGTCAAATTCTTCAGCCAAAACCACTCCTCCTCATAATTACAGATTGTCACCTTTTTACTTGCACTATGTTTATTACGTTATCCATGTTGAAAATTCCTGTGTTTATTTAAAAAAAACACAGGAATCTATAACTTGTATAACTACATTCATTTTCTTCCATTCAAGATATGCTTTTCATTTTGTAAAAATTGACTTCTTGAATTCCTCATACGAGCAATGCGCTCCTCTGCCATCCTGTCCGCTGCTTTGTAAGTTGGAATTTGATCACGTTTTGCAATCTCCATGACTCGTTCAATGGTATCATAAACCGTTTCCACTTTCTTAAGCGCTCTTTCCCGATTATACCCTAAAAGCTCATCAGCCACGTTTATGACTCCACCTGCGTTAATTACATAATCAGGAGCATATATAATACCTTTTTCATGAATTTGATCGCCATGAACAGGATCCTTCAATTGATTATTGGCTGCACCTGCAATGACTTTCGCCTTGATTTTATTGATTGTTTGATCATTTATGACAGCCCCTAATGCACAAGGAGCATAGATATCACATTCAACCCCATAAATTTCATCTGGATCCACTGCTGTCGCCCCAAAGGATTCAACTGCACGGGCCACGCTTTCTTTATTGATATCAGTCACGATCAGTTTAGCGCCCTCCTCATGAAGGTGGCGGCATAAGTTATAAGCTACATTCCCGACGCCTTGGACTGCAATTACCTTGCCTTCTAAAGAATCATTGCCGAATGCTTCTTTTGCAGCAGCTTTCATACCGCGGTATACCCCATAAGCAGTTACAGGGGAAGGGTTACCTGAAGAACCGAATGCAGGGGAAATCCCAGTGACAAAATCCGTTTCCTCGTGGATGAGATCCATGTCTTCAACTGTCGTCCCTACATCTTCAGCTGTTATATAACGCCCATTCAGCCCTTGGATATACCTTCCGAACGCACGGAACATTTCTTCATTTTTATCCTTGCGCGGATCGCCGATGATGACGGTTTTTCCCCCGCCTAAATTCAAGCCGGCTGCTGCATTCTTATATGTCATTCCTTTCGAAAGCCTTAAAGCGTCTTCTATGGCATCTTCTTCAGAAGCATACGTCCACATCCTTGTGCCACCAAGTGCAGGTCCCAATGTCGTATCATGAATGGCAATAATCGCTTTCAAACCCGATTGTTTATCCTGACAGAATAGCAGTTGTTCGTAATCATACTTCTCAAGATATTTAAAAATTTCCATAAAGGAATCCTCCCTAGATGTTTTAATCGTTTGTGTCAGATATGAGGATGCTAAATTACTCCTCATTCTTACTGGTTACTACGTTCATTTTAAATAAATTCCGCTAAACACATGATATTTTTCCCATTTGGAATGGTTCCCTTGAAAAATCCATTCACTTTTAAATATGCAAATAACATGCCAATAAACTGAAAAGTGAGAGCCTTTTTAACCAAAAAAAGGAGATGCTGGTTCATAAGTTGGACAACTATAGCCTATAACAAATTTAAAAAAATTTCATGTTAGAAGTGGACTCTCACTCAAATTAAAATAAATCAGAAAATTCCGTGCAGTTTTTTTCATAGTGCGCAAATTTTAACGTGCAAAGAATTTCATAGTTCGAATTTTTCCATTTTGTAATACAGATTTCTAACTGATATCCCCAGCGCTTTTGCTGTAAGTGTTTTATTTCCATTGTGTGTATAGATCGCTTGCTGAATGATTTCGGCTTCATACTGGTCTATTATCTCCGAGAGCGGTTTACCCGATACGTAGCCAGAAGAAGGCCTCATTAATTTCTCCTGTTTTAATGGAACCTCTTCGATAAAATCGGGAATATGCTGTATATCAATGATCGTCTCGTTCAATTTCATGAAAATGATCGCCCGTCCTAAAATATTCTCCAGTTCCCTCACATTCCCTGGCCAGTTATAGATTTGCATCTTATGTATAGCATCTGCAGTGATTCCCTCTATGCTCCGTCCATACTCCTGATTGATTTTATGAATTAAATGCTCCGCCAATTCTTTCAAATCTTCTTTTCGCTTTCGTAAAGGAGCAATGAAAATGGGCATGCGGTTCAGCCTGAAATATAAATCTTCCCTGAATGATCCGCTTGATATTGCCTGTTCAAGGTTGATATTCGTAGCTGCTATGACACGGACATTGATGGGAATCGGCTTTGTTCCCCCCACTCTGATGATTTCCCGTTCTTGTAAAACCCGTAGTAATTTTGCTTGGATGTTGGCTGGTAATTCACCAATTTCGTCCAAAAAGATACTCCCTTGATTTGCCTCTTCGAAAAAACCGACCTTTCCGCCTCTGCTTGCCCCTGTAAAGGCTCCCTCATCATAACCAAACAGTTCACTTTCAAGTAATGATTCTGAGATGGCCGCGCAATTTACACGTACGAATTTATTGAATTTCCTATCGCTCGCATTATGGATGGCGTGGGCAAACAACTCTTTTCCTGTCCCTGATTCCCCTCTCAATAAGACAGTAGCGGGTGTCCTTGCCGATAATTTCGCCTGTTCAATCGGAAGCTTCATCTCTTCGGAAGCTCCTATTATATCATCAAAGGAATATTTAGCCTGCAATGTCCGGATAATTTGTCTCGCCCGATTCAATTCGTGAGTCAATGCTTGAATTTCGGATACATCATGAATGACGCCAACACTGCCTTTCAAGCACCCGTCCACAATGATTGGAGCTACATTCACAATCACTTCCTTATGTTTTGGGCCGACACGCATATTGACACCCCGAACAGGCTTTTTTGTCTGGAGCACTTTCATATGCATACTATCACCTTCGTAAATATCGATGGAAGCCGGCTTACCAATCACTTGGTTCTTTGTTAAGCCAGTGATTCTTGTATATGCCGGATTGATCAATAGTCCCCTCCCTTGATCATCCACGACCGATATGGCTTCATCACTGGATTGAATGATTGCCTGGAGCATCGTCTGTATCTCTTTTAAATCAGTGATCTGCTCCGCCAATTGCACAGCTTCCGTTTTATTCCTAAACACGGAAAAAGCCCCTATGATTTCCTTATCGGCATTTACCAGAGGAATCCTTGTCGTTATGAGCTCCATCCCATTAGTAAGCGTGATCTCCTGATTTACTTCTTTTTTGTTCATTTCCATCACTCGAAGTAATCCAGTTGAAGGGAAGAGATCTTTGATATGTCTGCCAATCACATCCTCGCGCTTTGTGTCAGATGCTCGTTCCGCACTATCATTGAACATGATGATGAATCCCTCATGATCAATCACTACCATCCCTTCACTGGTCGTATTCAGGATCAAATCCATTTTTGCCGAGGCATTCTCCAATTTATTTATTAAACGATTTTTCTCTTCAAACAGCTTAGTCATAATGAGGGCGACACTTCCAGGAATGAGTATCGTTTGATCATCCATATCCCTTTTTATCTTTTTATAGACGGACGGGTCTCCAGTCGTATCAAAAATGATGTCCAAATCCCAATCCAATCCCTTGCTCCAATTAGTCACTGTAGGAATCCTTCGCTCTTTTGCAGCAAGCATTCCTTCAGCCGATTCATTTGTATCAGCCATACAAACAATTGAGAATACTTCACTTTCCGAAAGGAGTTTCAACACGGTTGTCCCTCCCACTCCTCCCCCCACTATCATGACTTTTTGCATGAGCCATCCCCCTTAAATAATTACCCATTTATTATATCTATCTCTGCAATTTTTTTCATACTCCACATCTCATCTTACCATATTGGTATCCTTTAAAAAAAGCCACCAACTTCCAGTCATTTTCTAGATTCCCGAAACTTGACAAATATTTTATATCTATTATCATTTTTAAAAGATGGAATTTTCGGAAGGGATTTGACAGCATGAAACGTTTAATCGCTTTTTTGATTCTTTTTATACCCGGGGCCTTCGCTGCCTATGGCATAAAAATAATGAGGGACATGGTGTTCGGTATTTTACAGCCTCCCTATCCAGTCCTTTGGCTGCAATTTTTAATCGGACTGCTTTTAGCGATTGCCGGGATAGCCTTTATCGCAGGCTTCGTCCTTCATCGAGATCGAAAACAAAATAAGGTCCAAAGCAGGTTCAATAAATTTTAAACACTAAAAAGAACACAAAAAAAGAAGGTGCCATATAATTAAACTGTACCCTGTAGAGTAGACACTTAAAAAAAGTGTCTACTCTACAGGGTCTTTTTTTGTACAATGGAATGACTACAAGCAGAGGAGAATGGAAAAATGGCTAAAAAGCTCTTCACGACAAAAGAAATAGAGATATTGTCAACTAATCCTTATGTGAAATCAGTCAGTACTAAAGGAATTACATATACTGATGAGTTTAAACAGATATTTATTACTCATTCTAATAACGGAACACCTGCTAGAGAGATATTCGAAGGATGCGGATTTGATATTGAGATTATTGGTATTGATCGTGTACATTCATCTAGGGACAGGTGGCGTGCAGCCTATCGCAAAAA